>CAKZMA010000554.1 GCA_937127375.1 uncultured Coleofasciculus sp.
CCCCAGCTCCCCCAGCTTCCCCAGCTCCCTCGCCTTTTTGCACAGCAGGTGAGCGGTTAAACTAAAAATGACCCTGATATTTGAAGATGCCCCAAGGATGCTACCAGCATTTGGGTTAATCTGGCTACTGTTCATCAATTGGTCACATAGGAGCAAAAGGATTGACTACTCGCGTCATTATTGTACGGCACGGTCAGAGCAGCTATAATGCCCAGCAACTCATTCAAGGACGCTGTGATGAGTCCGTGTTAACGGAAACAGGGGCTGATGATGCCCGTAAGGTGGGTGCTGCCCTCAGTAGCTTGAGCCTTGATGCTGTTTATTGCTCTCCTCTCCAACGAGCGAAGCAGACCGCAGAGGTCATTCTACCTTATTTATCTGGCTCACCCCCTCTTCAACCATCAGAAAACCTGATGGAAGTCGATTTACCCTTGTGGGAAAAAGTGGCTAAATCTGACGCCCGGAAAAAATTCCCGGAAGATTATCGGTGCTGGAAAGAACGCCCGGAGGACTTCTATATGGAAATCACTACGTCGGAGGGAACCCGGAAGCATTTTCCTGTCTTGGCACTTTATCAACAAGCGCAGCAATTCTGGCAAGAGATTCTACCCCGTCACCAAGGTGGCACGATTTTAATCGTGGCACACAATGGTATTAACCGCTGTTTGCTGAGTAGCGCTTTGGGTATTTCTCCCGCCCGTTACCAGTCCGTCTTACAATCCAACTGTTGCATTAATGTTCTGAATTTTACGGGGGGTTGGGGTGAACCCGTGCAATTAGAGTCTCTCAATCAAACCTCTCATGTTGGTACGCCGTTACCGACGCCTCGCCCCAGTAATCGGGGGTTGCGTCTGCTGCTGGTACGTCACGGGGAAACCGAGTGGAATCGTGTCTCCCGCTTCCAAGGCGGGATTGATGTGCCGTTAAATGAAAATGGGCGTCAACAGGGACAGCAGGTGGCTGAGTTTCTTAAAGATATTCCGATTGATTTTGCCGTGACCAGTCCGATGTTACGTCCCAAGGAAACGGCTGAATTGATTCTTCAGTATCACAGTGGTATTCCGCTAGAACTTGAGGAAAAGTTTCGCGAAATTAATCATGGGCTTTGGGAGGGTAAATTAGAGTCAGAAATTAACCAAGAATACGCCGATTTATTGCATCAATGGAAAGTTACTCCAGCGACGGTACAAATGCCCAATGGTGAAAATTTAAACCAAGTATGGGAGAGAGCAACAGCCGCTTGGGATAGGATGATTCAGGTCAAAGCTGGAATGGCTGAGTCAGAACTAAAGACGGGTTTAGTTGTTGCTCATGATGCGATTAATAAAGTTATTCTTTGCCATGTTTTGGGATTGAGTTCAGAATCATTCTGGAGTATTAAACAAGGGAATGGTGGTGTGAGTGTGATTGAATATGGTCAAGGGTTAGAGAAGTTACCTGTTGTCCAGGCGATGAATATTACAACTCACCTTTCTGGAGATATTTTCGACCGAACGGCAGCAGGGGCGTTATAGCAGTAGACACATCGATTAGGACTTTCGATACCATTGTAGAGACGTTGCATGCAACGTCTCTACATATTGGTGGAAATAAACTCAACCCTGTTAAGTTAGATAAATAATCCTCAAAGCCTTACAAATGACAAATGACCAATGACAAATGACAAAAATCATGTTTCAAACTGACCCGCCTCAAGACCCAAAAAAAGTTTTGCCTACAATGTACGATCTCAAGAGCGAAGACCCAGAGGAACCCGGTTTGCCTGACAAATATCATTTACTACAAGCGCGTTTCCTTGAAGATACCTTCTGTCCTCCTAACTACCCAACGGATCGCATTTTTGTTGCCAGCGATTTGAATCTTTACTACAATCCGCGCCAGACCAATTGGTACAAACGCCCCGACTGGTTTGCTGTAGTGGGGGTTGATAGACTCTATGAACAACGAGATTTACGAATGAGCTATGTGGTGTGGCAAGAAGAAGTGAATCCCTTTGCCGTGGTAGAACTGATTTCACCAGGTACTGAAAAAGAAGACTTGGGACAAACGCTGCGGGAAGCCAATCAACCGCCGACAAAGTGGGAAGTCTATGAACGTATTTTGCGTGTTCCCTATTACATCGTGTTTAATGGTCGCACGAACCAGCTAAGAGCGTTTCAGTTAATGGGTAGTCGCTACACCGAGTTAGACTTGAGTGAACCGCGTGTGTGGATGAACGATATTCAGCTAGGGTTAGGACTGTGGCAGGGTTTCTATGGGGAATGCGATCGCATCTGGTTACGTTGGTATGATGCACAAAGCAACTGGATTTTGACTCCCTCAGAGCGAGAAAGACAAGGCGTTGAACGAGAAAGACGACGGGTAGAGAGATTGGTAGAACAATTGCGATCGCTTGGTGTTGAACCCGATGTGGATTTGGAGGTTTAGTTGGCATTTGGGGATGTTTGCCTATGGGAGAACTGGATTCAACCGGACATAATATAACCAATGACAAAAGTTAAGAAAAAATAATTTCTCCCCTCTGGGGAAGAGGCTGCGGATTTTTTCAAAGTTTGGCAGTATAAAGAATAGGTATCTGCTTCTAGTACGGTGTGACGGAAATAGCCCTACAGTTAATCAACAGGAGAGAGAAAAAGGATATAGCATAAACTTTACAGCCTTGGAGTCTGTTTGTCCCAGCTACAGCCTGCGCCCTACCCAATTATTATGCAGCCTGACACCACTGCCACTACCTTACCTGCTTTAGAGCATTTTATTGACTATCATCCCCTCACGATTGAGGCTGAAGCAACTCTAGTCGAAGTGATCGCTCTGTTAAATCAAGGACAATCCTTGTCGGGCTATCAGTCTGGGCAAATTGCCAGAGAACCAGAACCTTCCCATCGCTGCGTTTTAGTGACCGAAAACTCGGCGTTGATCGGGATAGTCTCCACACGAGACTTGATTAAGCTGATGCTTGCTAGGGTGGATTTTCAGGACACTCAGGTGGCTGATGTGATGGTGCGATCGCCGATTACGTTAACCCTCTGTGAGTCCTGTCATCTGTTTACTGCATTATCCCTTTTCGAGAGCTATTCGATTGATTATCTCCCGGTTTTGGATGAGACAGGTAAACTTATTGGATTAATCACAGAAAATAGTATTTGTCAAGCCTTACCTGAACTAAATTTACTCCAGTCGCAATCAGTGGCAGCGAGAATGACAACTTCGGTGCTGCAAGTTCCGTTGACTACTTCTATTCTGGACGTGGCACAACAGCTGATTAAGACTCAGGAAACTTGTGCTGTATTGATTCAGGAAAGGGGAATCGGGGATGAAACCAATGGGAGACCATTTCAAAAGAGTGCGATCGCGTCGCCATTATCCTCAGTTTCAGCCCATTCCATACCTGTAGGATTAATTACAGAACAGGATTTGATCCACTGTTTACAGCTCTGTGTATTTGGACTTGACTTGTCAAAAACACCCGTGTCTATGGTGATAAAAAAACCGCTGTTGAGTCTCCATCCGGATGATTCCATAAAGCAGGGACTCGAACAGATGCGGCAAGTCGGGCAAATCCCTCAATTAGTTTACCAATCTCCGGAAAATCTTCTCGGCATTTTCACCGCAAAGGACATCATAAAAGCGCTGAATCCTCTGGCGCTGCTGAATCAAGTTGAGCAATTACAGCAAACAATTAATCAACAAGCCAACCAACTTCAGCAAACCCTGAATGACTTAAGCCAAGCCGAAACGACTGTGGAAACAAGCCATCAGCGTTTGCAGTTGATTCAGACAATAGCCAGCAATCCCACATTGAATGGGAGTGACTGGCAAAAAGAATTCAGTGAGTTGACAGAAGTCCCCTCAGCATCCCGTTGTCTTCCCTCCTCTTCATTAGTGGAAACTCCCGGCGATCATGCAATTGAGCCGCCTCAGGTTGCCCATATCGTCAAAACCGCAACTGAACGGTTAGAATTAATTCTCCGCGCCTCCCAGGATGGATTTTGGGACTGGAATATGATTACTGGGGAAATTTATTTCTCGCCCCGATGGAAAGAAATGCTGGGTTACGCCGATTGGGAATTGCCGAATGAATTGGCGTCTTGGGAAAAGGTCATTTTTGAGGAGGATCGGATTGCCGCCTTAAAACTTATTGAAGATTATAACAGTGGTAAGGTTTCTCGTTTCCAAACCGTCCAACGCTTCCATCATAAAAACGGCTCAACCGTTTATATTTTGTCCCGGGCAATTCATCAAAAAGATGCCGCTGGTCGAGTAATCCGCATGGTGGGAACTCATACCGATATTACCGATCGCAAACAAGCCGAGGCAACTTTACAAGCTGAATATTCCTTTAAAACCCAACTGATCGAACGGATGGGAGAAGGTGTCTGTGTCTGCCATAGTATTGAGACGTATCCCTATATCCGCTTCACAGTTTGGAATCAGCAGATGGTGGAGATTACCGGGTATACCGTTGAGGAAATTAACCGTCGAGGCTGGTATCAGACATTCTATCCCGATCCGAAACAACGCAGCCAAGCCGTCAAGCGAATTGCTCAGATGCAACGTGGGGAGGATTTAGTCGCAGAGAAATGGGACATCGTTCGGGCGGATGGTAGCCACCGTATTTTATCGATCTCCACATCCAGAATTGAAACCTCAGAGAATCAGACTCATATCTTAGCCTTAATTCAAGATGTAACTGAACGCTTGCACTCGGAAACTACGTCGCAGCAACAAGCCGAACGGGAGCGATTAATTCGAGCGATCGCGCTGCGGATTCACCAGTCGTTGGAGTTGGAGGATATTCTCAATACCACGGTGACGGAAGTACGACAGTTCCTGCAAACGGATCGGGTGTTAATTTATCGCTTCAATCCCGATTGGAGTGGCGTCGTCGCCGTGGAGTCGGTGGAATCAGACACGTTATCGGTGTTGGGACAAACGATTTATGACCCCTGCTTTGGAGAAAAGTCGGCAGTGCGTTACCAACAGGGTTATATTCATACCTTGGAAGATATTCACACGGCAGATATTTTAACCTGTTATCGAGACTTTTTAGCCGATCTTAACGTCAGGGCAAATTTAGTCGTCCCGATTCTACAGGGACAAAAATTGTGGGGATTACTGATTGCCCACCATTGTCATCATCCTCGACATTGGCAAACCGTTGATATTGATCTGCTTCAGCAATTAGCCACCCAAGTCGCGATCGCGATTCAACAGTCTGAATTGTATCAGCAGTTATCCACGGAACTCATTGAACGCAAACAGGCGGAAACCGCCCTCCGACAGCAAGCCGAACGAGAACGATTAGTAGGTGCGATCGCTCGCCGCATTCGTCAATCGTTACACTTAACCGAAATTCTGAACACGACAGTAACGGAGGTGCGGCACTTCCTACAAACGGATCGGGTGTTAATTTACCGTTTCAATCCCGACTGGAGTGGTGTGGTAGAAGTCGAGTCTGTAGCCGTGAAAGAGTTATCGGTATTGGGACGCACGATTTTTGATCCCTGCTTTGGCGAGAAGTCAGCGGTGCGTTACCAACAGGGTGATATTCACACCTTGGAGGATATCCATACCGCTAATCTAGAGTCCTGTTATCGTAACTTTCTTGCCGATTTACAGGTGAGGGCAAATTTAGTCGTACCGATTATACAAGGACAAAAACTGTGGGGTTTACTGATTGCTCACCATTGTAATCTTCCTCGACATTGGCAGCCCCAAGAGACAGAATTACTGGTACAACTTGCCACGCAAGTTGCCATTGCGGTACAGCAGTCGGAACTCTATCAACAAGCCCAAGCCGATTTAAGCGAACGCCAACAAGCAGAAACCGCATTACAACAGCAACTCCAGCGCTCATTACTGCTAAAACAAATCACCCAAGACATTCGCCAAAGTTTAGACGCCCAACAAATTTTTCAAACCACCGCCACTCAAATTGGTCAAGCCTTTCGCGTTAACCGTTGCGTCATTCACACCTATATTGCCTCGCCCACTCCCCAAATCCCTTTTGTCGCCGAATATTTAGAACGGGGTTACTCCTCTATCCTCAACGTCAAGATTCCCGTTGACCAAAATCTTCATATTCAACAGGTATTAGCCGCCGATCGCGCGATCGCCTCTAACAATGTTTACGACGATCCTTTGTTACAAAATGCCACGGGAATGTGTGACGAGGTAAACCTGAAATCTATGTTAGTCGTTCGCACCTCGTATAAGGAAAAACCCAATGGGGTGATTTGTCTACATCAGTGCGATCAGTTTCGTCAATGGAGTAATGATGAAATTGAATTACTTGAAGCCGTTGCCGATCAAGTAGGGATTGCCCTTGCCCAAGCCCAACTCCTGGAACAAGAAAAGCACCAACGCCAGCAATTATCCGAACAAAACGTGGCGATGGAAAAAGCCAAACAGATCGCCGAAGCCGCCAACCGCGCCAAAAGTGATTTTCTGGCAACCATGAGTCATGAAATTCGCACGCCGATGAATGCGGTAATTGGCATGACGGGATTGCTGTTGGATACCCAACTGAGTCATGAACAAGCCGAATTTGCCGAAACAATCCGCAACAGTGGTGAAGCCCTGCTGACGATTATTAATGATATCCTCGACTTCTCCAAAATTGAGTCCGGCAAACTGGAGTTGGAAGAACAACCGTTTAATCTGCGAACCTGTATCGAAGAATCTCTGGATCTGCTAACGCCAAAAGCCGCAGAAAAAGGCATAGAACTGGCGTATCTGTTTGATCCTCACACCCCCAACACAATTCGCGGCGATATTACCCGACTGCGGCAAATTCTGGTTAATTTACTCAGTAATGCCCTCAAGTTTACCCATAAGGGAGAAGTGACGGTTTCGGTTTCCTCTAAGCGGATAAGTCCCCAGTCATTAGACCACCTTTCTCACCCAAATTATAAGGAACAACAGTATGAAATTTTGTTTGCAGTTAAAGATACAGGGATTGGTATTCCTCCAGATCGCTTAGATCGTTTATTTAAAGCCTTTAGTCAAGTCGATTCCTCCACCAGTCGCCACTATGGGGGTACAGGATTAGGGTTAGTGATATCTAAGCGATTAAGTGAAATGATGGGGGGTAGAATTTGGGTAGAAAGTGAAGTGGGCAAGGGTTCAATCTTTTTCTTCACGATTGTTGCCCCAGTCTGTCACATTGATAATCTCAGTAATTTGGATCTCCGGCAACCTCAGCTTGAAGGCAAGCGGATGTTAATTGTGGATGATAATGCCACTAATCGCCGCATTTTAACTCTACAAGGTCAATCGTGGGGGGTGCTGACCCGTGCGGCTGAGTCGGGTGATCAGGCATTAGACTGGCTACAGCAAGGGGAGACATTTGACTTAGCGATTCTGGATATGCACATGCCGGGAATGGATGGGGTTAATCTTGCCTCACACATACGCCAACAGCCAAATGGTCAAGAGATTCCCTTGGTTATGTTAACCTCAATCGGCAAGCCAGAAAACAGTGGTCAACTAGATGAAGCCAAGTTTGCGGCGTTTCTGACTAAGCCGATTAAGCAGTCTCAACTCTACAATGTGTTGATGGATGTATTAGTCGGTCAACCGGTGAAAGTGCGGTCAACCTGTGAGATTTCACCGACGATTGATCCGTATATGGGTTCAACTCTACCGTTGCGGATTCTGTTGGCGGAGGATAATGTGGTTAACCAGCAAGTGGGATTGCATATTCTCAGCCGCATGGGGTATCGGGCGGATGTAGCCGCCAATGGCTTAGAAGTCCTCGAAGCATTGCACCGCCAGTCTTATGATGTGGTATTGATGGATGTGCAAATGCCGGAAATGGATGGTTTGATAGCGACTCAGCGCATTTGCCAGGAATGGTCACCGGAAAACCGTCCTCATATTATAGCGATGACGGCTAATGCTATGCGAGGCGATCGCGAAACCTGTTTGCAAGCAGGTATGAACGATTATATCAGCAAGCCGATTCGGGTCGAGGAACTAGTGCGATCGTTGCAGGGAGTGCCAAAAAAGGTACAAGAGACTCGGAGTTTCCAGAAGGCAGAAGCCAGAGAGCAGAGGCTCCAAGCCCAGGAGCAAGGGAGCAAGGTACAAGACAATAATAACGGTTTAGACGGACATGATGTGATTGATAACCACGCTTTTCAACAACTGTGCGATATGGTCAAAGATGATCAAGTCTTAATCCAAGTGATTGATAGTTTTTTGGACGAAGGCGCTCAGTTGTTGGGGGTGATGAACCAAGCACTGGATTCACAGAAAACAAATACATTGTCACCTGAGACGCTAACCACTTGTCAACAGGCGGCTCACAGTCTCAAATCTACCAGTGGTACGGTTGGTGCAATTAACCTTTCTGAACTTTGTAAGCAGTTAGAAACGATAGACATTGAAGATGAAACCGATAATCCACTGACGTTAACGAGTCGTTTATTGACACAAATCGATCAGGAATATGAACAGGTAAAGGTGGCGTTACAAAGCAAACGTCAGCAATTGAAGGAAAAGTGTTGATTGTGTAGGGGCGGGTTGAGGGATTTTAGTGTAGCTATAGATGATAACCTTTGTTATACCAAGTGGCATTCAAAGATATAACGTTCTCTCCCCCAGCTTTCCCAGCTTCGCCAGCGCCCCCGGCTCCCCCAGCTTCCCCAGCTTTTCCTATCTACTACGGAAAGAGCGCAACTCGGTATTAGCGGATTGTCTGGGTTTCTTTATTCCTTAACCCGCGTTTTTTGGCAAATTTATGCGCGATCGCTTCTCCGAT
>CAKZMA010000555.1 GCA_937127375.1 uncultured Coleofasciculus sp.
CCACAAGTTGCAGGTGGGGATTCAATTTCTTGAGAATCCTTCCACCTCTTCCCGTATTACATCCAACGTCAAGAACTGTTTGTACCTGATCCGGAAAGTGGCGGAAAAACTGCCTGTATCTTTCTAAAGTGAATGGATCAGTTTCACTTACTTCTTGCGCTATGTTAATTTCTTTGTAGTTTTTCATGATTTTATCCCTGATAATGTCTCATAATTTGGATTATTTTTACTGATAACCTAAGCGCAACCTTTTAATTTGGCTTCGAATACCTAGTGCAGAACGTGTTACTTTTAGCACAAGTTTTACAATAGCTAGCCAAAAGCCCAGTTCTCCAATATGTTCTTTAAGCAATTCTTGATTTGACATAAGCACCTGATACTGAGCTTGAATATGCCTCAGTCGTGAGCTTGTTGTTGAAAGTCCAGAATTTGTCTTACGGTAATTGATGCCAACAATGCCAGAATGCTTCCATTGATTAGAACAGGCGGCTAAACGGATTTGTAAGTCCCAATCTTCGTACAGATTCATACCATGTTGCATTCCACCTGCCTTTATGTAAAGTTCTTTAGGGATAAGCAGATCTCGAAGAGGTGAACCAGACCCATGCGCTAACCATTGCAATCTTTGCTTGATATCTAAGTTAGCCAAATCTGAATTATCCCGATACAAAATCGGTTCATCTTCGCCACGAACTAACTGAACATCCGAATAAGCTATGGTTTCCATGCTACCTTGTAAAGCTAAAAACTCCTTCTCTATTTTTTGTGGCGTGTACCAGTCATCACCATCGAGGGTCGTAATTAGCTCACTTTGAGCCGCACGAATCGCTAAGTCCCTATTTGCGGCAACTCCCAGATTTTGTTCCCTTAAAATCGGCTTAATTTGGGAATATTCATGAGCTAGGGATGTAATGAGTTCTCTTGATCCATCTGTAGACCCATCATCTGCTACTATAAGTTCAGTAACTGGCATTGTCTGATTAACCACGCTCATTATAGCTTTCTGCAAAAACTTCTTTTTATTGTAGTTGACAATAATACAGCTAATAGTGGTCATGCTTTAGCTACCGTAAATCTATGTAGTATATATTTATTTTGCTTTGATGATAGATTATAGCATAAAGGCTCAGCATATAAAGTAAAAAATTTTGTGAATATTTATATACTTTTGTAAAAGCCTACTTAGATTTGACCAATGTGTAGCCCATCGAAACGCAAGTTCAAAAATTAAACATTTTCCATTCCCTTAAAATTACAGAAACACACCATTCCGGCAGAATAGCAATAGGCTAAATCAACTAACTCTTTAATTGAAATGATTCAGATCAAGGAAACCTTACATATTTTCTTCAAAAATCCTCTGACCACCTATCTGCGCTTTTTAATAAATTGGCTAAAAAATCAATTTAAGTTTAAAGAATTCAAGCAAGGATACTTATCCATCGTTTTAGATTCAGAACTAGCACCTAATGTTCGCATAGATAGCAATGTATTAGTAATCGAATCCTCTATAGGTTCCTTTTCTTACGTATGCGGAAAAACGTTGATCACAAAGACTTCTATTGGAAAGTTTTGTAGTATTGGTCCCCATTGCCTGTTTGGTTGGGGAATACATCCTTCTAAAGATTTCGTTTCTACCCATCCTATTTTCTACTCGACAAAGAAACAGGCCGGTATCACCTTTTCCGATAAAGATTATATAGAAGAAAGAAAACCGATCGCAGTTGGTAATGATGTTTGGATTGGCGCTAATGTCATCGTTTTAGATGGTGTAACCATTGGGAATGGAGCCATTGTCGCCACTGGAGCTGTTGTGACTAAAGATATTCCCCCTTATGCTATCTATGGTGGTGTTCCTGCCAAGCTTATCCGTTATCGATTTGAGCAAGAAATAATTGACCGTTTGATGGATTTTCAGTGGTGGAATAAAGATCAAGAATGGCTGAAAAATAACTTCAAACTTTTTCATGATATTAATGAATTGATTAATTATCTAGATGAATTTAATATTCCACATACATCAGATAATCGCGCTCAAGTTAAATAATTTAACTCATAACGTGTATCATTCAGAACTAGATAGCCTGTTCATCCCTAAAAATGTACCTCACCACAGCTAAAACCGCTATACTCCAGGATGCAGGGCCAAATTTTTCATGCCTTGGCGATCGCGTGTGGGTAAAGTAGGGTATCATCTAGACATCTAGAGCGATCTCAACAGGAAGTAACTGGTTGAGTGATGTCCATAGACAAACCAAGGTGTTTGGCTTATAGTTATGGCAGGTTAAGAGGACGGCAGTGCGATCAAAGGTGTAACGATGTCTCGTATTAGTTGTATAATCGTTAGCTACAATAAAGGTAAATTTTTGAAGGATGCTATAATTAGCGTACTTAACCAGACACTGCCAGTAGATGAAATTATTGTTGCCGATGATGGTTCAACTGATGGATCTAGAAATTTAATAACGTCCCTTGCTCAAGAATACTGCAAAATTAAACCAATTTTCAGAGAAAAGAATCTTGGGGTAGCCGCCAACAGAGACCTAGCCATCAGAGAAGCCAAAGGTGAGTTATTAACAACCCTTGATGGGGATGACTGGTACTCTCCCCAAAAAATAGAGAAAGAGTTTATCGCTATACAAAATAAGCCTAACGCAATAGCTTATTCAGATGTTAGGCTCGTAAACCAGGAAGGGAAGCTAATTGACGATTGGGATATTTCAAGATTTTCTAAATTTGATACCGTCCAAAGATTGCACTGGTTGTCTCATCGCTTAGGACCAATTCCTAGAGATATGCTTTTACCCCAAAAACTCTACTTAGAGGTTTTAGGTATGCGTCATAATATTCCCATATACGAAGATTGGGACTTTAAGATTCGCTTAGCAACCTGTCCTAATCAATGGATACACTCTGACATTGCTGGAATCAATTACCGTAAGACTAAATCTGGACTATCGCAAAGTAATTTGCTAATACATACTAAATGTCAATATCAGGTACTAATGTTGAATCAAAACTTGCTCAAAAATCATATTGGTGTCAAAGGGTTTTGGTTAGCTATTGCCAAAGTTATTTTAAAAGGAGGACGTTCTGTCGCTATAAAGATTATTCTTCCGGCTCAGATTGCCAGAAATCTCAAATCGACTAAAAAATAAACACTAATATAAATTCGATTATAGGGAATTTTAAGATGATTAATTCGACTACAGAGATCAAACCATTGTTTATTTTTTCCATGCCACGTTCTGGTTCCACTTTACTTCAGCGTCTTCTCGCCTCTCATGAAAATATAAGCACGGCTGTAGAACCATGGATCTTGCTTCCTTATCTTTATACACTTAGGGAAAAAGGAATTTATAGTGAATACGGTCACTTCCTTTTAGCAAAAGCTGTGGATAATTTCTGTCATCAGTTACCTAACGGTCAAGATGATTACTTAGCAGAAATGCGGACGTTTATCTTAAGACTTTACTCTAAAGCAGCGAATAAGGAGTCTAAATATTTTTTAGATAAAACTCCTCGATACTATTTAATTGCGGAGGATATTTTCCGCCTTTTTCCTGAAGGGAAATTTATATTTTTATGGCGCAATCCCTTAGCTATAGTCGCTTCCATACTAGAGACTTGGGAACAGGGTAAGTGGAAGCTTTATAGACACAAAATAGATATATTTGATGGTTTAGTTAATCTAGTTAATGCTTATGAAAAATATGGAACCCAAGCTTATAGCTTACAATATGAAGCTCTAGTTTCTAATCCAATAGCTGAATTACAGCAACTATTTGCCTACTTAGAACTGCCCTTTGATCCTGTATCTAACACACAACCCATTGAACTTGAGAATCAGTTGCTTGGAGATCCCACAGGAGTCAAACAGTATAAATCGATTAGTAAGGAACCGATAAGTGAATGGAAGCTTACCATCGCTAACTCTATGCGTAAGAATTGGTGTCGTCAATATTTGCATTGGATTGGTAAAGAGCGATTAGCAGTAATGGGTTATAGTTTGGATGAAATATTTACTGAACTTGCCACTATTCCTTTTAACTGTCACCTGATTCTAGAGGATCTCCTTCTCATACCTTATGGCGCTCTATATTGTACTGTTGAACCTACATTGATAAAACATAAAATACAAATATTACCTAACTTTAAGAAGTTACACACACATAAGTAACATAAGTATAGCAACCGCCATGGTTGTTAGGACACATCATTTATGTAGAGACGCGCCATGGCGCGTCTCTACAATGGTGTCGAACGTCCTAATCGATGTGTCTATTGCTATAATTATTGGTAATTGAAAGTTATGTAAAGTGTTTGAATCGATGCCAAGTTTATTGTTATTAAAGGATATAACGATTAGTGATCGAGACATAATAGCTTTTAGAAGCTACTCAATGTTTTGCCTTATATCAGTTATGTTGATAGGCTGGTGTAATCATTCATTTTGTCAATCCTTTAATTCTTACAATTGCGGCATACAAGTTAAATGATCGGACGATTAGAGCCCCAACAAATTTCAACTCTTGAATGAAAAAGTTTATTAAAACAATCACGATTAAGTAAGTGATTACCGTTGCAATTGTTGCTCCCATTGCTCCATAACTCGGTATCAATAAAAAGTTCAAAACCAAATTAATTACTGCGCCCATAGTTGTAAAAATAAGAGTAAATTTTAATTTTCTTTCTATGGTTAGAACCGTACTTCTTGCCACCCCAAAACAGCTATTAAATTGAGACCACACATAAATCGATAACAGAGTTCCAGCAGGTGCAAAATCTGCTCCATAGAGAATCTGAACGATATAATGAGATAAAAGTGATACTGGAATAGCACCAGCTAGCCATATCAGCGTTGATATGTCAAAATAAACCTGAAGTTTATCGAGATAATTGTCCTGACTTGTTTCCTTGAGTGCCGTCAGTTTGGGTAAAATTGATGAGGCTAATACCATTGGGAAAAAATCTAGGAGTCGGGATATCTTAACCGCTGCGGCATAAAATCCCAATTCCGATTTATCCGGTAACATTGAACCTAGCATTAACTGATCGATATCAGCATAAATATAAATAGCTATTCCCGCACCAACTAGTAGCCATCCCTCTTGGAGCAATTCTTTAGCTCGTTTCCAGTTAGTTCGCCATGCTTGAATGTGATTTCCCTGGCTTTGATAAATAATAACTAGCCCGATTGAACCCAACACAACTTCCGCCAATCTCGCCCAAGCAAAGGCAATCAGAGGAGCTTGTAACTGAATTAATCCAACTCTAATCGCCGCCATAAACACATAGGCAGAATTCTTGGCAGCAACTGTATATTTTGACTGGACTTGGGATTGAAACCAAAAATCAATTGTATTAAATGCATTAAAAAGAGTTCCGGCGGCAATAATTCCCACTAACCAGTGGGTTAAGGCTTCATTAGGTTGTAGCCAATAAATTGTTCCTACGGCTGTCAATAGAGTAATTAAGCCACCAGCGAATTGGAGGGCAAAAGTTGTACCAAGAGTTTCATTTTTACTGGTAGGAGTTCGAGCAATATCACGCACAACAAGAGTTTTCAACGCTTGCAGCGTCGCAAATCTAAACATACCCACAAACGTCATCGCGTAGGTGAGGATGCCAAACTGGGTTGGTCCGAGATAGCGAGTCACCCATACTCCAACCACTAAACTCAGTCCAAGTTCTATCACTTTGCTAATGAAAAGCCACCCCATATTACTGAGGACTTGACGCAAGCCAGGACTAAGCTTTTGAATGAGTGAAGCGATTTTGTCGAGCATTAGAATTGCATTCCTGATTAAACTTTAGTGATTGAAGATAGATTTGTGTGTACAACGATAACTTAGTTTAATCCGGATAGTTACTCCTCTCCTCAGTGGTGCTGATTTGAGGGGAAGAAGAGGTTGACTCAAATGCTAAAGCGTTCTGAATATGGGCATCATCGCTGATATCTTCTGCTGTCACGTCCATGGTTAATTTTGCTGTCATTAACACATAAAACGCCCAACCACTAGAGATTGAAACTAGAGTAGTTTCTGTAAAATTGGTGATCATTAACCAGGTAAAAATAATCAGTGGCAATCCGGCTGTGCTATCTTTTGTACGAAGCAGATGCAGGACTCCATAATAAATATTTACTAACAATGACAGGCTGAATAAGGTCAATCCAATCCAACCAAAATCTAAGCCCATATCTAAAAAACCATTGTGAGCATGCATGGCTTTAAAACCACTCGGAG
>CAKZMA010000556.1 GCA_937127375.1 uncultured Coleofasciculus sp.
AATTATGAGTTATGTGTCTCACTCGCAAATTTGGGCATTACAAAAAGGCGATCGCTTTTATGTGGGGGGGAGAACTAACCGCGCCCAGGTATCCTTTGAGCGAGAAGTGATTGAGATTTTAGATCGCTTGCATGAGGATAAATCAACCCCTGACGTTCCCCCAGTAACGACAGAATCGTTAGCTAGCCCTAATTAGGTCTGCTGAATAAGTCGTGAGACCACAAGGTTTCAGTAATTTTATCCATGGAGGGCGTGTCAAAAATTGCGGAAAGCCGCACGGTGATGTAGTTTCGAGTTTTTGGCTAGGGGGAACTTCAGTTTAATACAGTATTTTCGATTAGTTCCAAAATTTAGCTAGGAGGAAATTGTTCAACGAATTTGTCCCCCGGAATGATTGTTGTTAGGAACAGATAATTATTGTTCCTCTGATAACGCTGATCCTGCTTAATCAATGCCATAAAATCTTTATGTTCCTTCCGCAAGCGACCCACCAGACATCCTGCACCTGCCATACCAATGTCAGTACGAGGTAGGTCATATCCCCAATGTTGGTTGATGTGAAATTTACCTGTGTCTAAAAAATCTCCTGTCCGAATCATGTCTCTGTTTTTATCCCGATACACGGAAATCGGAGTCTTTTGTACTAATGCTTCATGAGGATCTGCACCACTGCCGTAATGAGTTCCAACGCGCCAAGCTTTATATTGCCCAAAGGCAATTCGCGCTGCTCCATACTGTCTTCCTCTTCCCATTGGATTGTTAGTGTAATAAGTACCGGGTTCTGTAGTAGCCTCCCAGTTGCCTTGAATAATTGGTATCAAGTCAGAGTCAGGAATTTCAATAACCATGCGGCAATCATTAAACTGATTAGGAGCATCGTTATTTAAACTACCATCGATGTTCATGCCTTCAACATAGACAATGTTATACCTGCTGTCTCCTACAGAAATTCGGTAATTCATTTTTGCCATGTACTTAATTAGCCTTGCAGCTAGATCGTTACGTGAGTAATTCACGTTAGGACGAGGTATGATATAAGGACTGGCTTCGATCAATGCCTTAGCGGTAAATAAGCCAAGAAATCCCCTTTCCTGTGCTACTTCTGAGCGAATTTCACTGATGGTATCTTGAAACTCAATGAATGCATCTGTAGAAATTGGACCAAACTTACCATCAACTGGCGGGTCAAGAAATTGTAACCATACGAGGACTTCTTGAATATGAGTTGCCAGTTCTTGATCAGCTGCAATTGCTTCTACTCCATAATCTAAAGAGTTACCGTTTTCTTGAGCGTTATTACTAGCTTGATAGAAATTTTGTAAGCGCATATCTTTTAAGCTCCAATGACAATTTAAACAATCAGTTTTTTGCTCAACGCAGAAGATATCTCAATACGGCTCGATCAATAAAATTAGATGAGCAATGAAACGCTTAAAACATCATGGTTCATCGTTCCCCAAAAAAGCTTAACCTAGCAGTATTGGGATAAATTTAAGCGATAATCGTTGAAGGAAGCAGTGCTAATATCAGTTCACTGAGCGAACCATTGAATCGATTTCCATCTTCGTCAGGTGTTGGGATACCTGGCACTTCAGTAGTATCAGTGTATTGCCAAAAAGCCCAAGTTGACCACTCTTTTGGAATTAAAGGTTTTGGTTTATTGGTGTAGTGAGCTACCCATAAGGGATACTTAGAGAAGTCCTTAACACCAGGCATAAAACTATCCCAAAAACCAAAACTGGTGTAGATAATTGGCTTTCGCTTAATCTCAGTTTCGACCACTTCAATCCATGTACGAACTCGCTTAACTCGCTCCGCTTTGCTCAGAGCGTCCCATTCACGTCGTACTGAGTCTGGAAAATGCTCTAAATCTAGAGCAGGGGGCAAATCCTCTGGTTGAATTGGTTCAATACTGGCAACGTAGTCAAGAAAGTTACGAGCTTGTTCTTGAGGATCTACAGAAGGTCTGAAGAAGTGATAAGCACCGCGAATAACACCTGCCCCCTGCATCTGCCGCCAATTTCTGGGAAAGGTATTAGCTCTCCATGTCCTTCCCTCAGTTGCTTTGGCAAAAGCAAACGTGAAACCTGCACTTCTAACTTGATGCCAGTTCACTAATTTATCGTAATCAGAAACATCGATTCCTGGCTCAAAGCCAGAAGAAACACCGGACACAATAAGCAAGATTTCGCGACTAGCGATTCGGCTACCATTGTGGTCAAGTCCTACGACTTTGATCCGCCGAACTCCTGATTTATTAAATCCAGGATAGGTGAGAACCCAATCCCCTGACTCAACGTCATCACCGCCAAGGTAATACTGTTCTGCAAAAAGTTCTACTCTGATGATTTCACTTTCTGCCTTTCCCTTAAAAGTGATCGGTATTCCCCGAACAAGCGTTGAACTATCAGGTGGATTTGTAATAATTATAGACATTTATCACACTCCCAAAGTTGCTTTATCACTGCCATTCCAGTATAAGACTTTGTCACTACACCCCTAGCAATTATAGCCTTTGTGCAGCAAAATGTACTTAGTCTTATATAGAAAAAGGATATAATTTAATTTAAACTATAGCAATATTGATTAGTAATCGTCCAATATAAAGACGTAAAAAGTTACAAAACATCATATTAATTATTTGAAATATTTTTCATGTAAATGCTTATTAAATGTAACTTTAGCTTAACAAAAAAATGACTTTTTCAGGTTTGAAATTGAAATTTTATCAATACGGATGCTCCCCCAGCTTCAAGAGTAGGTATTTTTAGAGCAGGAACGGAGTAAACTGCCAAGGTAGCTACTACTATAGGAAAAGCCTGCTCCAGACCGCCCAACGATGCTGTAGAGGGTTGAAAAATTTTGTTGAAAGAGAGTACAGCTATCGAAGAGCTATCGTGGGACTCATTTTACTGAAAAAAATCGAGGAAAGTATCAGAGTGAAACAGTTTAAAGTTGTTGGCAGGGGGGAACTCTAGGTTAAGAGTTTCCTGTTCCCTGTTCCCTGACAAATCATTTACCCATCAATACCTTTTCATATAGTTCCCCCGCCCGTTTCCAGGTATATTTCTGCTCAACCAGCGATCGCCCATTGTCGGAGAGTTGTTTGCGAAGCTGGCGGTTCTCGAATAAGCGACTCA
>CAKZMA010000557.1 GCA_937127375.1 uncultured Coleofasciculus sp.
AAAACTTGCGATGAGACGCATAAAATTTCTGTTTCACTGGGTCTAAATATCTCTAATGCTGCTCTGTGTAAAGGTGCTTTAGTATTGACAACGTAGGCGAGTACATTGGTGTCGATATAAATTCATTTAGGCTCTGTTTCCATAGAGCATACGGCGACTAAAGGATTGTAGGATTTCGCTTTCAAAGAATAACGGAGTGGGATCGAATTCTGACAGTTGAGCCTCTGTTAATGGATTCTGATATCTATTTATAGCTCTAAATGTATCTATCATTCCATGGATCTGCTCGATTTGTTCAGGAGTGAGTCCGGTAACATCAAGAGTTGTAGTCATTTTGGGTTACGATTAGGGGTTATAGATATTTTAGCTGAACTAGGCGGACTGGCTCAATTGCTATCGTTAATCTTCTAACGGAGTCATTAATTGCAGCGTCACTTCCCGAACGGCTGGTGGTAAAATAAATCGACCCTCCGATTTTTCCACCAGCGATCGCTGACTCAGAGAACCCAGCGCCCGAATCACTTCTTGGGGTGATGTATCACTAAAATGCTGTTGCAATGCTTTAAACGAAATCGCCTCTTTTTGATGGGCAAGATAAACCAATAGTCTTTCTTCTAATTCCGATAAGCGGTCTAAAACTTCCTCAATAAAATCACTAACATCATGAGTAAACAACGTCGTTGATAAAAAATCCGTCACGTCACCATCAAAAACTTCCTTAATCGTCGTCGCCACCAGCTTGAGCATAAACGGATTACCGCGATACCCTTGAATTAACGGTTGCCATTTTTTCTCGCCGGATAATCCTTTTTCCTTTAAGATTAATCTAGCCGCGTCTCCCAACCCCTCTAACTTAAAGGAACGAACTGGTGATGTCTCACCTTCTAATAAGGAAATTTCATTCAGTTTTTCCTGAGACGTAATTAATACACAGCTTTGGTGCGGTTCTTCTCCTAAACGTCGGAAAAAATCACCATATTCTTCATAGCCTTCTCGGTAAATCCCAGCTAGCTTCCCACTCTGCAAAATCGACTCGACACCATCCAAAATAACCAAACAACGATGCTGTCGAAAATAGTCAATCAGCCAAGAGATGCGCTGATCAGGGGTTTTGGGTATTACCGTTTCCGGTTGCTGGGACAAGTCTGGAATTAAAGCGGCGAGAAGATCAGACACAGAAGGGGATTGACGTAGCGATCGCCACAGGACAACCTCAAATTTATCCTGTAACTGTTTCGCCAACTTCACCGATAACGCTGTTTTACCAATACCACTCATCCCCAACAGCGCCACCAAGCGACAACGTTCCTGACTAATCCAGTGTTCCAGGGTTTTCAGTTCATCGCCACGCCCGTAGAATACAGAAACATCGGGTGCTTCACCCCAATCGCGGCGATTTTGCGGCTGGGGTGTGGTAGGGGGACTCTCTGAAACAGGGGAACGGTTTGGGGTATTCTTTTGCTGCTGGAGATACTCTTGATAGCGGTTAACCAGGATTTGTTGCAATTTGGTCAGCTTAACCGGACCTCTACCCGGAATTTTAAACTTTTGGTAGACTTCGCTAAGCCGCTTACGCACAGCATCTCCACTAATCTGAAGGTGAGACGCGATCGCAGCCGTTCCATGACCCTCCATCGCCAGGGACAACACCTCTAATTCCGATTTGGACAGATTGCGTTCAGTCGCAATGGTTTTGAGAAAATCCTGAGAAATCACCGTCTGATGCTCACACTTATAACCTATTTCATCCTTCAGGTTAACTCATATTCATGAGGAGAAATAGATTTTGCTCACATCAGTCACTTGAGTACGCACCAACTGGGGTAGTGGCGTGACCCAGCTAAAATGGTGGGATAGGTTGTAGGTTGGGTTTCGACTTCGCTCAACCCAACGGAGTCTAGGGCTGAAGCCCTTACTACAAGCCAAAGATGACAAAATTTAGGTCAGTCCTGATCAATTAACTTAATTGTTTTGCCACACAACGTTCAAGCAATTCCTCAATACCACTAACCACCCAAATTGGTGTTTCTAACTGACGACTTACCTCAGCCACCGTCATATCATCTAAAAATCGCGTATCATCATGTTTAAGCATGACTGAAGGCAGTAAAATCCCATCGCCGAAGTCTTTTCCTGACAATGACCCAAGCAAATCTTGTCCAGTTAACAACCCCGTAACGGTAATTTCTTGTCCCCAATACTCACTCCGTAGCGCTGCTAGTTTGACTTCTAATCCCTCAACATTATTCAACTGCTGCACTAGGGGCATAAACGCCGTTTCCACCGCATTACCGACCACCCAGGTTAATTCTCGCTCAGGTTCTACACGAGTGGGTAATATCCGCGTAGCCGTATCTT
>CAKZMA010000558.1 GCA_937127375.1 uncultured Coleofasciculus sp.
AACTAGAACGTGCGATCGCACAGGTGGAAGTCTGGCAAGCTGAATTGGCGGCGTTGCCTTTAAGCCAACAGTTACGGAATTTAACGCCACAGAAGACCGTTCAACTTGATGTTCCAAATGCCGATTACCTGGTGCGAACGTGGGGAGAAACCTCTAACTTATTAGATATAGCTTACTTAATTTTAAAAAGCGCTCTGTTTCGGACAGAAAGTCGTGGCGGACATCACCGCTTAGATTATCCCCAACCTGATCCGGATTGGCAAATGCATACACTCGTGCAAGAGGAGCGTTGGTGGAAAGGGTAAATGGTCATTTGTCATTCGTCATTCGTCATTCGTCATTTGTTCCGAAATAGAGAAATCTCTCAACAGATAGGTGTCAGAATTAAGAAATGGGTGCAAGATTGCAGGGGAGTATTTTGATGTCGTCAACCTAAAGACAAATACATGGTTAAGGTAGGATTTCTCGGTACAGGATTAATGGGACAACCCATGGCGCAACGGTTACTGGATGCGGAAATACCAGTCGTGGCGTACAATCGCACCTCGTCTAAGCTAGAATCTCTAAAGGATTCAGGTGCCGAAACGACTGATTCGGCGGCGGATGCGATCGCGGCTGCCGATTGCGTTATTTTAATGTTGGCAGATGCTGATGCAATTCGACAGGTGGCACTATCCGATAGTTGCCAAGAGGTATTAAAAGGATGCACCGTGATTCAAATGGGAACCATTTCCCCTAGACAAAGCCAAGATATTCAAAATCAAATCGTAGCCGTCGGGGGTGAGTATCTAGAAGCACCTGTATTGGGGAGTATTCCTCAAGTCAAAGATGGTAAGCTACAAGTCATGGTAGGGGCATCTGAAGATCAGTTTCAAAAATGGCAAGAGTTACTCAAAAATTTTGGAGAACCCCTATTAATAGGTCCCGTGGGAACCGCCGCCGCCACAAAGTTAGCCTTAAATCAATTAATTGCCGCCTTAACCGCCGGGTTTGCCCTTAGTTTGGGATTTGTAAAGCGTCAGGGGGTGGATGTAGACAAGTTTATGGAACTGCTGCGAGACAGTGCGCTGTATGCACCGACGTTTGATAAGAAGTTAAATCGGATGCAAGACAGTAATTTTGCTGATCCCAACTTTCCTCTGAAACATTTACTCAAAGATATTAATTTATTTCTTAGTGAGGCAAAAGCAGAAGGGTTAGAGGCGAGTAGTTTGGCAGGTGTACGCCAAGTTGTCGAAAAGGCGAAAGACGCTGGGTTAGCAGATGAAGATTACTCTTCCTTATATTCGGGAATTGCCCAGACATTGGGTTGAATAGTTACAGATATTTTGAGCTAACGCGCTGAATAGTGAAACCGGCTTTGTAGGGGCGGGTTTAGGGAATTTTGTGCAAGCTATTGGTGATAACGTTTATTCAAAACCCGCCCTGACCGATATCTAGGGGCGAGTTTCACTTTGTAG
>CAKZMA010000559.1 GCA_937127375.1 uncultured Coleofasciculus sp.
ATGCTTGAATCGAGTTTCTTAACCGGATTTGCGCTTGTTCCTTCGCTCGATGCATCACCCATATCGAAAGCACTGGGGGGGTCAAACCCAAGACAAACACAATAATTGTCTCGAACATGCTTTTTTCCTCCAGGGTGACTCTACCTTGCTCTGTGTTGCCAGGTTTGGAATCCCCCACTCAATCTAACCGGTTATAGTGGGGGATGAGGTCAATTCACCATCTGATAAACTGACTCTTGAACAGACCCCAACTAAATCGGAGATTTTAGTTGGGGACTGCGCTCGACAACTGTTCAATTCGCTCCTGAATGTCCGGTATATTCTCAAAACCGCGTGCAATTTCCCTCATCCGCACCCGTTTAGCTTGGAGCGCTGTTTGTAGCAGTTTCATGGCTTCTTTTGGCTTACCACAGCCGCAAAAAAATAAATCAGCGGCAAAATAGCCATGTTCGGGCCAGGTATGGATGGCAATATGAGACTCCGCCAATGTCGCTGTCGCCGTGACTCCGTGGGGACTAAACTGGTGTACACATAAATCAATTAGAGTTCCTTCTCCAACAGAAATCGCATCAATTAAGGCGCGGCGAATTCCCTCAGGATCATTGAGAAGGTCTTCAGGCGCTTCCCATGCGTCAACGACCAGATGAGTTCCCACTTGTTTCATTCTACTCGATCTACTCCACCCAATAAGATTTCAAAGACTCTATTTATAGCATAGACTCAATTCAGTCCTCAACTCATTAGAGATTTAACCCGATTCAGAATCCAAGGCACTCTTTTGTTCCTTAGCACAGCATGGCGTAAATTTACCAACCCTTCAAAACAGAAGTTTGACAGACGCCAGATATTGCGTCTATACATGACTCCTGACTTCCGCCTAGGGGGACTAGTCGCTACAGCTAAGTCGCTCTATTGATTAGGGTAACAAATAAATTATCCCTTGGAGCAAATAACCCCGATTTCCGAGATCATTGAACTTGGTTCTATGCCGCCAAATAATTTTGCTTTAAAACTTATATCACAATCTACTCCTAAAATTATCCATCTTAAGCATGACCCGCTTAAGTTATAACATAGAGCAAACTGCTAACCAGAAAACTGCGATGAATTCTATATTTTCACCGATTCAAAAAATTCTAATCACATGGTTGCTGGTGTTAGTAACAGGTTGGGTCACGCTGAGTGCGCTGAGTTATGTGGGCGAAATCATTAGTATTTTGCTCACGGCGTCTCTGATTGCATTTTTGCTCAACTATGCCGTTCGGGTACTGCGACCCTTCTTACCTCGAACAGTGGCGGCGATTTTGGTTTATTTAGTCGCGGCGGTTTTTGTTATCTTCATTGCCCTCACCCTAGCACCACCCGTATTTAATCAAGGACGGCAATTAGTGACTCGTTTTCCCGAATTACTCGATCAAGGTCAACAGCAATTGGTGGACTTTCAAGCGTGGAGTTTGGAACATAATTTGCCCTTTGATGTGCGAATTTTAGGATCTCAAATGTTGGCACGTATCCAAGCTCAAGCCGAAGCGATCGCGTCAACGGGTTTGGGCTTAGTTGTCGGGACATTTAGCTGGTTTATCGACTTAATTTTAGTCCTCGTCCTTTCGTTTTACATGCTCATTGATGGTGAACGACTATGGCGCGGTATTACCAGTATTGTCTCTGCCAAAATCCGTTATGGATTAACTCAAGCACTGCGACGCAATCTTCAGCGGTTTGTATCGGGTCAACTCTTGCTGGGGTTATTTATGGCAACAACATTAACCTTGGGCTTCCGTTTATTACAAGTGCCGTTTTTTCTGCTGTTTGCTGTTTTTATCGGCTTTATGGAGATTATTCCCTTTGTTGGTGCCACTCTGGGAATTGCTACCGTGGTCATTGTTGTCGCATTTATTGATTGGTGGCTAGCCTTGGAAGTCTTGGGAGTATCTGTCGCCTTGCAACAGGTCAAAGATAATTTAATTGCTCCCCGAATTATGGGCAATTTAACGGGTTTATCACCCGTGATTATTCTAACGTCTTTGTTATTGGGGGCGAAAATTGGCGGAATCTTGGGCGTCATTCTGGCGATTCCGGTGACGGGTGTGGTGAAAAGTTTAGCGGAAATTGTACTTGACCCCACGTTACCGCCTCAGACGGGAGATTTTTTCTCCAATCCTTTGAATGAAAAAAAATCTCAGAATACTTTGGGTATTGCTGCTAATACCGATGCTGATTCTGACAGTTCTAGTCAAGACACTCAGGGAATGGAACAATCAGAGACAATTTAAGCACGCTCGTTAAGCCCTCAACTAAAGTTGGGGCTAAAAGCTTAAACCCGTTAAAACGGGTTCAAAGGCTTACTTAGTAAGCTCGATTCTTGCTTTAGCTCCAAGATAAGAAATTTATTGGCAGGCTTCTTAAGGTGAATAGCCCTGAAATAATATGAGTTCGTAGTCGGCACGAAGCGTGCCTCAAAGCGAAGACAGCGCTCACTACAAACGCTTAAGTCAGTGACATTCTTCTTAAGGTCAGCGACATTCACCTTAACCTATTTAGAGCGAACAACCTCTATACTAACGGGGTCAAGATAGGATCTCAGCATAAACCATGTCCTACCAGCGAGAAAAACAAGTTGCTATCCAAGCTGTAACGGCTGCGGCTCAATTATGTGAACAAGTACGTCAGGAAGAGGGTTCCTTAACCCTAACCAAACCCGATCGCTCTCCGGTGACTGTGGCTGATTTTGGTACACAAGCGGTTATATGTCGGGTATTAGCAGAGGCATTTCCCCGTGATTCCATCGTGGGAGAGGAAAACTCTAGCTTGTTGCGACAACCGGCGATGACGCAACAGTTGACAGGGGTGACTCATTATGTTAAAAACCAGATTGCTGAGGCGACACCGGAAACGATTATCACCTGGATTGATCGGGGTACGGGTCAAGTGGCAGATCGCTATTGGACACTTGATCCGATTGATGGGACAAAAGGTTATGTCCGGGGTGACAATTACGCGATCGCCTTAGCGTTAATTGAAGACGGTGAGGTGAAACTGGGGGTGTTAGGATGTCCGGCTATCCCGATTCATCCTAACCAACCGGATGGCGATCGCGGCGTTCTGTTTGTCGGAGTCAAAGAACAAGGGACAACCCTAATCCCCCTAGCTGGAGGTCAACCTCAGACAATCCGTGTCAATGAGTGCGATCGCATCGAGTCTCTCCGATTAGTCAAAAGTGTAGAATCGTCTCATGGGAACCCCGAATTGCAAGCCGCTATCACTCAATCCCTTGGTTTTATCACCCCTTCCCTACAGATTGATTCCATGGTCAAATACGGCATTATTGCACGAGGGGAAGCCGATCTCTACATCCGCTTACCGTTTCCGCTGGAATCCTCAAAACGGCAAAATATATGGGATCATGCGGCTGGTGTCGTTGTCTTGGAAGAAGCCGGGGGACGAGTCACCGATATGTATGGTAAACCCTTAGACTTTGCCTGTGGAACTAAGCTTTTCAATAATCAGGGGATTATTGCCAGTAATGGGGCGATTCATGATGTGGTGTTAGCCGCCGTAGCACAGGAGATTCAAGCCTCTGAGACATCCAAATTCATACCCTAATCTAACAAAAGAAGGCTTCAGGACTCCAAGGCTGTAACCCACAGTTGTAATATGTAATGATTACGCCTATTGGGTAGCTTGGCAACACGAACCCAGAAATATAAGCTGTTCAGCATTTAAATCTTAATGTCAATAATCGCGAAATCCTTGACGTAGTGTGAGCATCTTGCTCACTACATTGAGCATCTTGCTCACTACATTGAGCATCTTGCT
>CAKZMA010000560.1 GCA_937127375.1 uncultured Coleofasciculus sp.
ATCCCCATTCTGCCAGTTTGTAGTTGCGCTTTAGCGCCATCAACGCTTCAATATTGAGAACAAACTGATAAAAGGGCGACCCAAGTTAATTGAATGGATTAGTCTTGTTCATTAGTGCAAGCGGGTCGCCCCTACAGGAAATCAGGGTTGAACCGTCCAATCTTCAAACACCAACCCTGGAACCTTTGTAAAATCGCGCCAATTACGTGTAACCAATATAGCATTTCTGGACATCACAATCGAAGCAATTCGTAAATCTTGCGTACCAATCCGAATCCTTTGACGAATCAATTCTGTATAACAACTGTTAGCCTCTTGATCGAAATCAAGTACATTGATAGTCCTAAAATCTTCTAATGTATCCCGAAGTCTCCTGTAAGCCAATATCCGAGCATCATTAGAACTCATCCGTCTAATGCTATCCAGCCGTCCCCGCAATTGTTCTTCCACAGTAATAATAGTTGTCGCAATTTCTCTAGGATTAACGGCGGTAACACGCTGACTGATAATTGGATGACCCCGTTGCAGCAGCGAAAGGCAATCCGTATCAAGTATCCACAGACTCACTTGACTTCATCCTCTGCATCTAGTTGCCGATAATAATCCTCCATTTCCTGATCGAGTTCACGACGATAAGCTTGGATATAATCCAACATCTGATCAAATTGAGAATCATCCTTATATTTACCCGCCAATTTCATCCAAGGATTGTCAGATTGAGGACGTTCAATATCTAGAGAAACAAGTTCAGCATTCTCCAAGCGTGCCTCTAACAATTGACGTAAACTCACCAATGCCGCTTCGCGAGTTTTCCCCGTTGTCTGACAATCGGGTAAACCCCATACCATTGCTTTATAGCTACCCCGTTCTTGTTCAATAAGTACAGAGTAGGTTAACTGAGACAAATTCTCTATCGGAGTAAACATAAAGTTAGTTGTCATAAAACTTGCCCTATTTCACTTCAATCATAACTCCCCAAAGACAGTTTCGTTCGTAGCTGCGCTTGTAGTTGCGCTTGTAGTTGCGCTTGTAGTTGCGCTTTAGCGCCATCAACGTTTCAACATTGAGAACAAACTCATAAGAGGGCGACCCAAGTTAATTGAGTGGATTAGTATTGTTAATTAATGCAAGCGGGTCGCCCCTACAGGTGGTTAAATGGCGAATGACAAATGACAAATGACAAATGACAAACCAACATTATCCTACATCTCCCTACAAACACTGACATTACCAAGTCCCCTACTTCTGCCTACCTAAAATACCTATTACCCAAGCCATCATGGTTGTATTGATAACCGAGGTAAACACCATGATCAACACCAACCCGCAAACCCAACCAAATCTAGAACCCCAAACAAACGCCATCGAAACCGTCACACCCAC
Organism: uncultured Coleofasciculus sp.; assembly: GCA_937127375.1. GTDB lineage: Bacteria > Cyanobacteriota > Cyanobacteriia > Cyanobacteriales > Coleofasciculaceae > Coleofasciculus. The sequence goes on from CAKZMA010000560.1 coordinate 1,384, forward strand.
ACCCTTAACCCAAATTAACCCCACAACCCTAGTCCAGTACGGCGGGATCACCGCAGCCGTTATCTTAGCGATCGCACTCCTGATTCTGGCGTTAGCGGAATATAATAAAGTCTTCTTTCCCCCTCGCCGTTAGCCGATAACGGTAAACTAAGAAAAGCCTTGGCAAGCATTGCCTCTCTCAAACCTGATAACGACTTGATTCATGACTACTTCGCTCAACGAGCTAGAAACCCAATTAGTTGCCCTCAAACAAGAAGCCACTCCTGCGATCGCAAAAACGGATACCCTGGATCAATTGGAACAATTGCGCGTCAACTACTTGGGGAAAAAAGGACAGTTATCCCAAATCTTGCGCGGGATGGGGAAGCTATCCGCCGAAGATAGACCGCGAATTGGGGCGCTGGCTAATGAAGTCAAAGAAGCCCTGCAACAATCCCTTGACAACAAGCGCCAAGAGTTACAAGCCGCCCAAATTCAGGCACAACTAGCCGCCGAAACCCTTGATGTAACCATGCCAGGGGTATATAACCCTCAAGGTCGAATTCATCCCCTCAATAGCATTATCGACCAAGTGCTAGATATATTTGTCGGTCTAGGATACACCGTCGCCACCGGACCAGAAATGGAGACCGATTATTATAATTTTGAGGCATTAAATACCCCCCAAGACCATCCGGCGCGGGATATGCAGGATACATTTTACCTCCCCGATGGAAACCTGTTGCGAACCCATACCTCCTCGGTGCAAATTCGCTACATGGAAAATAACGAACCCCCCATCCGAATTATTGCCCCAGGGCGGGTTTATCGCCGGGATACGGTTGATGCGACACACTCCGCCGTCTTCCATCAAATTGAGATTTTAGCCGTTGATGAGGACATCACATTTGGGGATCTCAAAGGGACGTTAAAAGTCTTTTTCCAAGAATTATTCGGTGAAGATGTTGATGTTCGCTTACGCGCCAGTTATTTCCCATTCACAGAACCCTCGGCGGAAGTCGATGTCAAGTGGAGAGGCAAATGGTTAGAGATGGGCGGCTGTGGAATGGTTGATCCCAATGTGCTGAAAACCGTTGGTTATGACCCAGAAATTTATACGGGGTTTGCCGCCGGATTTGGCGCGGAACGTTTCGCCCTGGTCATGCACCAAATTGATGATATCCGTCGTTTATATACCAGTGATTTGCGCTTTTTGCAACAGTTTTAAGGGGTCATTGGTCATTGGTCATTAGTCCTTTGTCGTTCCTAAAATAGGAGTTTCCTATGTCTAGCGATTCAAAGAAAAAAGTTGCGATGGTAACAGGCGCTTCGTCTGGAATCGGTAAAGCGATCGTGCAGAAACTTCTAAAAGAAGGTTGGATCATCTATGGTGCGGCGCGGCGAGTGGAAAAAATGGCAGATATTGAAGCAATGGGAGCCAAAGTTCTGTCTCTTGATGTGACCGATGATGCCAGTATGACAACGGCAGTACAAACCCTGCTTTCGGCTGAAGGGCAGATTGATGCATTAGTGAATAATGCGGGGTATGGTTCCTACGGGGCGCTGGAAGATGTGCCACTCCAAGAAGCAAAGCGACAGTTTGACGTGAATGTGTTTGGCTTAATGCGGCTGACGCAACTGGTTTTGCCTTCAATGCGAATGGCAAAATCCGGCACAATCGTGAATATCAGTTCCATGGGAGGGCGGATTTGGATGCCCATCGGCGGTTGGTATCATGCCACAAAACACGCAGTTGAGGTACTATCGGATGCCTTACGGATGGAAACCGAACCCTTTGGCATTCGCGTGGTGGTGGTGCAACCGGGGGCGATTGAAAGTGAATGGTCGAGTATTGCGGCTCAGACGTTACGAGAGAACTCTCAGGGATCAGCGTATCAGTCAACGGTGGAACCTATGGCAAAGGTGTTAGAAGATTATCAGAATGCCTCAAGTCCTAATTTGGTTGCTAAAGCCGTTTCTAAGGCGGTTAATAGTCGCCATCCCAAGCGGCGGTATGCTACACCAATGGATGCCAAACTCTATATATTTTTGCATTGGTTGTTACCAGATTGGGCATGGGAGCGGTTGATTGCTAGTGCGATTCAGTAGGAAGCAGGGG
>CAKZMA010000561.1 GCA_937127375.1 uncultured Coleofasciculus sp.
CCACCGGATAAGGTTAAATCTACTCCCACTCTTAAATTCCCTTCATTCCTAATTTCCGGTGGCGGCTGCGTTCCATATTGCAAACCAATTGGCACATTAATAGTTAGGAGTGGTGGGGTTTGCGGATTCGTGGCGCTGAACTCGCTACCATCAGGAAAAATAAAACGGTTCGCTGTACTGGCGACAAAGGAACCTCTGATATCTAATTGTGCATTTTGTCCAAAAATAATCCCATTAGGATTGAGTAAAAATAAATTGGCTGCACCATTTACCCCTAAGGTGCCTAAGATATTAGAAGACGTATCTCCTATCACTCGACTGAAGATCGTTTCAATTCCGGTTGGGTTGGCAAAATAAACCCGCTGCATCTCGCCCACATTAAACTCAGAGAAACTGTGAAACAGATTAACGCCGCGAGTTGCACCCCCTTCAATGAGTTCAGCCGGAAGATTATTGATCGTCACATTAGGCGTGATTACCGAACCTTCAGCCCCCAATGTGCCATCGGGGGTAATCTGTGCTAGAGTACAATCCCTAGAGAACGCGATCGCACTTATCGTTGCTAGCCCATTTGCCAGTAATTTCCAGTACCAGCCAGATTCTTTGTCCGTCATCCTCGACATTGCACCCTCCACAGTCGTCGTCTTATCAGTCTATATTTATATATCAGGCAAAAGTCCTGACTTTTATGCAAAACTCTATGATTTTTATAGCGATTTCCAGTCTGATGCGGTACATCAATCAAGGCGCAAGCATTGGGATCAGGGCGCAAGCCTTGCGCCCCTACGTTCCCCATTCCCTCAACTCGACATATATTAAGTTTTATTACAAATCTGGATTGGTTCGCATAAAATTCCCGATTTAAGCCTGAAAGAGAAATAGGATCTCTTAGTTTTTCCTCTGGATTCCCCTGAATCGCAGAGGGCTTTTGTTGAATCGGGACATAAATCCAATGGCTGTAAAGGGTGCATCTCGTTTTTGCTAATTCATCCTCTGTTGGGGCGTACATTTGTACTTTTCTATCCAGCTAAGGTTTGCAAATTGAGCCCTTTCCAGCCAACGACTGACTTATCGAAATCTCGTTGTTGGAGTCATTTAAAACATGATTTTTAAATTTAATTCCCCGGTTGCTACTGCACTAGCTACATTTGGATTAACCACAGGACTAGGGTTAGTATCGGCTTCAGCTAATGCCTTTACGTTCACACTCAATCAATCCTCTGGTACTTGGAGTAATGTGTTTGATGGATATGATGAATGGGAGGAAGTTAATACAGTTAAATTTCAAACCATTGGTAATGAAAATCAAGTACGTTGGGGTACTCCAGCAGACTCAACAAGCGGTCAAAGTGGATTAGGGTTCACTGGTGCTGGAGGGTCAACTCGTCAATTGGGAGAACCATTCTTATTGGGAACACTACGTCACATTAATAATCCAATTTATGGAGGAACTAGCGCTGAATTTGTCGATTTAACCATCAATCTAGATTTCACGATTAATCCCAACTCTAGTCAGTCCGAACACTTAGCTAAATCATTTGCGTTTACACTGGGACTTGATGAAACTCTCAATAAAATTTCCTCAAAACCATTAAAACCTCGCTCAGCACTACAACCCTGGATAGTAGGGCAAAATTGTAAATATCCCGGCATTACCTCCTGTCCAGACAGGATTTTTCCACAAAGTACAATCCCACAAGATAGCGTTAATATTGACGGCACAAATTATACCCTAGAGTGGATTGGATTTAGCGACGAGCGTCTGCGACCTGTGATTATTCCCGGATTAACAGAAGAAGGTCAAGGCAATACTGCTGATCTCTACGTTTTTGGCAGGATTATTAACGTGGGAAATATTCCCCCCTATATCACTCCTAGCCCTGAAAATTTGACAGTTAACGAAGGCGATTGGTTTAATTTTGCCGCTGATGCTAAGGATAGTAACAATGATCCTCTCAGCTTTGAGTGGGACTTAGATAATGATGGTAAGTATGATGAATTTACTGGACCAAGGGGACAATGGTCGTTTAGCGATAACGGTATTAATACCATCGGCTTGAAAGTCACTGATGGCAAACCCCAAGGAGATACTTACGATTCCTTTGAGGTACTCGTTAAGAATGTCGCACCAACTCTTACAGGTCTGGATTTATCAACCCCAACAATCTTTGAAGGTGAATCCGCTTCAGTCTTACTAACCGCCACCGATCCTGGTGCTGATGCTATCTCATTTCTGCTGAATAATAACCTGATTACAACTGACAAGAAAACATCCGGAACACGACAAGCCAACCTAGACTTGGGTGTCTTTACTGATAATGGGACGTTTACCTATACGGGTATTGCTGAAGACAAAGATGGTGGACGGAGTAAGTCTATCACTAAAACTCTAACTGTTCTCAACGTTGCTCCCAGCATCACCAGTTTAACTGAAAATATCCTTGTCAAAGAAGGCGAACTGTTCAATTTTGCCGCCACTGCCACCGATCCAGGTATTCATGATATCCTCACCTATAATTGGGACTTGAATAACGATGGCATCTATGATGATTTCACCGGAAATAGTGGACAGTGGTCTTTTACCAACAACAGTCTTAATACTATCGGTTTAAGAGTATCTGATGGCGATGGTGGGTTTGATTTTGGTCAATTCAACGTCACCGTAGAAAATGTTGCGCCCACGATTACCAGTCTGGCTGATAATCTAACGGTTTGGCAAAACGAGTTATTTGATTTTGCTGCTACTGGCATCGATCCAGGTATTAATGATATCCTCACCTATCGTTGGGACTTTAATAACGATGGCGTCTATGATGATTTCATCGGGAATAGTGGACAGTGGTCTTTTGCCAACCCTGGAATCTATAAGGTTGGAGTACGAATTGAGGATAGTGATGGTGGGTTTGATCACCATTATTTTGAAGTTACCGCTAAAAAAGTTCCCGAATCGTCGTCTGCATTAGGCATTTTAGCCTTGGCTACTGTTGGTATTGGTTTCCTGAGAAAAGACAAAACATAATTAATGGATTTTAACTCAATTTTGGGGTTTTAAAGAAACTGAATCAAAAGCCATGAAGACTTGAAACCCAGAAGCCAAGAGCATCTTCAAAAAGTCTCGTGATTGCGTGATTCCATTGTGCTTCGCGCAATCGTTCGTTTCCGTCTCTGTTGCATGAGTCTAAACTCCAGTGATCTAATGAGTTTAGGTTAAGTTTTCTGAACAGCGAGTCGCTAAGAACTTATTCAGATCAGCATAGGTTCCCGCATAAGTGG
>CAKZMA010000562.1 GCA_937127375.1 uncultured Coleofasciculus sp.
GCTTGGCAAAAACCCATAATTTTTATCCGCACATTTCTAGGAAATTTACGTCGAGTTGTCTTTCATGTCGCCAAATATCGAAATCAACTTAAAACCAATCTCGTTGCTGCCTGTGAAATGGAGTTTTTTTGGGGAAGTTTAATCAGTTGCTTTTTTTTATTTAGAAAATACAAAATATAAGGTTGATGTAAACGATGCATGTTATAGTTTTAGAAGACAACCCATCAAGACTTGGTGGCAAAGAACGAAGTACACTGGATATTTGCTATAGTTTATATCAGCGGGGACATCATATTCATCTACTTTATGCTGAAAAAGGAGATTTACTCCCCGATTATCAGAAGTTTTGTGATCAAATCATTCAAATCAACAGATTTAAAATCAGTCATGATCAATCTCTAACAACTCACGTCCTATTCCGTTTATGGAATAACCTCGTCAAAATCTATAATATCCCTGGGGATATTGTCTATATTAATCAGTACCATGACAGTCTTTTTGCTAGCGCTTTAGCGTTATTCAAAACGATTCCTCTCCTGTGTCACCTCCGCCACCCACCTCCACCAACGATGTATAAAAAATGGAGATTGGGTCTTAAACTGGTCAAGCAATTTATTGCGATTTCCCATCAAACGAAACAGGATTGGGTTAATCAAGGATTTCCCGAAAAAAAAATAGCCGTAGTTTATAATGGAATTAAACCGACCTTATTCACTCCAGCCGAAAACTCGTCTATAGTTAAGAATCAATGGGGCATTGATCAAGGCACAAAAGTAATAGCGTATGTGGGAAGACTGGATAAATCCAAGGGATTAGAAACTCTAATTCGTGGGTTTTCTCGGGTCTTAAAATCAGGGATCAATGCTATTTTGTTAATAGCAGGAAAACCTTATCTTGAAGATTTACATTATCAAAACCATCTGGAAAGAATTGCCGATAAACTAGGAATAAAAACAGCGATTAAATTTACCGGACATCTAGAAAATCCAACTTGGGTTTATCAAATTAGTGATGTTACCGTTCTACCGAGTCTAGATTCTGAACCATTCGGGCGATCAATTATTGAATCAATGGCTTGTGGTACGCCAGTTATCGGAAGTTGTACTGGAGGAATTCCCGAAATTTTAACGGGAGAATTTAAAGTTGGCTTGTTTGAGCCAGGGAATGAACAGGATTTATCAACTGTACTGACCAAACTGATAAAGTGGCGTGAAACAGACCCAACTTTGTCTCAGCGATGCCGTAACCATATTGTAGAACACTTCAACTTGGATAGAACCGTGAACGGGGTTGAGCAAATCATGCTAAACCTTGTTAACAAATGAACGCTTATCCTTAGTTTATTGATGAATAAACTTAAGATCTATGCCAAAAATATCAGTCGTTATTCCAGCCTACAATGCGGCAAAAACCATAAAAGAAACGATTCAATCGGTTTTAAACCAAACTTTTACTGACCTTGAGTTAATTATCATCAACGATGGGTCTCAAGATGCGACATTGGAGATTGTTGAACGTATCCCAGACCCTCGAATTCGCCTATTTTCTTACCCTAACGCTGGACCGACGGTCAGTCGCAACCGGGGAATTTTGCATGCGGTTGGAGACTATATTTCTTTTATTGATGCTGATGACTTATGGACTCCGGATAAACTTGAATCTCAATTTAATGCGCTGCAAACCAATCCGCAAGCGGCTGTGGCTTATAGCTGGACAAATTCTATTGATGAAAGGGGTAAACTACTACGTCGAGGGTTTTACGTTCAGTTGAATGGTGATGTCTACAAAACCCTCTTAGTTATTAATTTTTTGGAAAATGGTTCTAACCCCTTAATTCGTCGAACGGCGTTAGTGGAAATGGGAGGATTTGAAGAGTCCCTGACTCATGGGGAAGATTGGGATATGTGGCTAAGATTGGCTTCCTCCTATGACTTCGTGGCGGTGCCATCTCCTCAAGTTTTATATCGAATCTCTCCCGGTTCAGCCTCCTTTAACATTTTCAAGCAGGAAGAAGGCTGTTTAATCATGATTGAACGAGCGTTCACGCAAGTTCCTGAATCCTTACAGAATTTGAAACGGCTAACTCTGGCTAATCTTTACAAATATCTGACGAGTAAAGCTCTGGAAGGGATTCCTAGCCGAGCCAACAGTCTAGCTGCTGCACGATTTATTGGGTTAGCACTCAGAAATGATCCGTCTCTGCTGGGAACACGGGTTTTGGGGAAGGTATTATTTAAGATTGCCCTAACCCTGATGTTACCGTCTCAACAGACGCAACGATTGTTGACGAAATTTAATCGGATTTTTAATACTACAAGTTTATTAGGTTATTTGAAATTCTCTTAATTTCGTCAGTAGTATTAATTTTATAAATAGAAAATGAATATGCCAAGTATATCGGTGATTGTTCCAGTTTTTAACGGAGAAATAACCATTAAAGAAACGATTCAATCCGTCTTAAACCAAACCTTTCAAGATTTTGAAATTATTGTCATTAATGATGGATCTCAAGATAAAACCTTAGACATAATTGAGAGTTTTAATTCTCCCAAGATCCAAGTCTTCTCCTATACCAACAGGGGACCAGCCGTGAGTCGCAATCGAGGTCTTGACCACGCCACTGGTGAGTTTATTTCGTTTCTCGATGCAGATGATCTCTGGACGCCGGATAAATTAGAGGCTCAATTAAACGCTTTGCACGCTAATCCTCAAGCGGCGGTTGCTTATAGTTGGACAGATTATATCAATGAATCCGGTCAATTTTTATATCCAGATGAGCGGATTGCTGAGACTGGAGATGTTTATGCCAAACTATTAGTGACTAATTTTTTACACAATGGCTCAAACCCGTTAATTCGCCGCAAAGCATTGCAGGAAATTGGTTGCTTTGATGAGTCACTCTGGGGGTCTGAGGATTGGGATATGTGGTTGCGCCTAGCCGCACGCTATCCTTTTACCGTTGTGCCATACCCCCATAATTTATATCGGATTTCAGGGTATTCAATTTCGTCTAATATTCAAACCCAAGCCAAAGAATGTTTAAAAGTAATTGAGAAAGCCTTTGCTCAAGCCCCTGATTCCCTACAGCACCTCAAAAAACAAAGCCTAGCTAAGCTTTACCAGTATTTAACCTTTAAAGCACTTGAGGGTTTGCCGAATCGCCATAAAGGTTGGCTAGCTGCCCAGTATTACTGGTATACTATTAGCGCTTATCCTCATCTGCTGTGGCAGCGAAAAAAATTAATGGTTGTCATCTTGCTTAAAATTATCTTATGGCTCCTACTGCCGCCACACCAGGCTCGGTTATTTTCAAAACATGGCGGGTCAGTTCTTTCATCAGAGCAAAAATAATTTAAACTGTAGACGATAGTTCAATCAGTTCTGGGGATGAAATTGAATAATTCACCAAGCCTCCATATTTTAATCATGCCGGATTTTCGGTATCCAAATCCCTATCAAAGCCTTCTAGCGGCGGCATTAGAAAAGCAGGGTGTAACTGTTGATTTTTGGCGCTATCCCTATGTCAAAACCTTTCCTATATTTCGGGCGGCTGTGATTCCAGCCTGGAAAAATCCCCAAAATTCCTATCAGGTTGTTCATCTTCATTGGATTCATGAGTATATTGAGAGTTCTTCTCAACTGAAGCAATTGTGGCGATCGCTAAAATTTATCCTGGATATTATTTGTACTCGTTTGGCTGGTGTTAAAATTGTTTGGACGGTGCATAATGCCATGGCTCATGAGTCTAAATTTCCTCGGTTAGAACGTTGGACGAGAAGCTGGGTTGCACAATGGGTTGATCGGCTCATTTTTCATAGCCAATCGACGTTAGACTCTGTGGCTCAACTGTATGGCTTTGCTCCGACAAAAGCGACAGCGATACCGATTGGACATTATCGGGATGTTTATCATCCTCTGATTGATTCCATCCAAGCGAGAGCAGAATTGGGATTACCGGGAACTGGGCGAATTTACCTCCATTTTGGCTTGCTTAGACCCTATAAAGGGATAGAGAAATTAATTCAGGCATGGCAAAACTGGAATAGGGATGATAGTTTACTTGTCATTGCGGGTAAGCCTCAAGATGAAGCCTATAAAAATAAACTCAATCAACAGGTGGAAGGGATAAGTACCATTCGCCTCTATCCCGAATACATCGACAATAGTAAACTCCATCTTTTTTTTAGTGCCGCCAATATAGTGGTTTTACCCTTTGATAAAATCTTAAACTCTAGTAGTTTAATTTTGGCAATGTCTTACGCCAAACCGATTATCGCGCCTCGACTCGGAGGGATTCCCGAAACGATGAAAGACGCGGATACATTGTTATATGATCCAGAGGATGAACAAGGATTAATTAAGGCACTGGAAAAAAGCAAGCATGTTAATCTGGATGAGCTGAGCGAGTCTGTGATTAAGGTTTGCGATCAACTCGATTGGAATGGGATCGGCAAGAAAACCCTAGCCGTCTATCAAATGGCAATGAATCTGAGACATTAAACGATTATTGATACGGCAATGGTTAACTTGATTAAATCGCGACTCTTTCTAGTTGGATGTCCCCGTTCCGGCACAACCTTATTACAAACCCTATTAGCGGCTCATCCTCAAATCGCGTCGTTTCCAGAAACTCAATTCTTTTTAGATTTAACCCAACAGCTAGAGCGTCGGTTATTTGGTCAACCGCCGCTGACGCTCCAAGACCGACTGGAAAACTTAATCAGCGATTGTCGGGTAGGATTAGGGATTGCCTCGCCAAAGTTTAGATTGCGAGTGAATAAATTTATCGACACAATTGGTCGCTCAGAGTTTAGGAAAAGCTTCCCCTGGCGAGGTCGGTGGATGAAGCAAAAAACCCAGGCGTTTATTGAAATCTTGGATACCTTAGCCTTAGAACAGCAGAAACCCTATTGGTTAGAAAAATCCCCCCATCATTTGAGTTATATCGACATTATTGAAAAATATGTCCCCGACCCGAAATTTATTCATCTGGTTCGCAACGGGGAGGATGTGATTGCCTCCATGTATGAAGCCATTAATACCTATGCCAATTGGGGAGAGCGCTATCGCCATAGTTTAGATGCCTGTATTCAGCAATGGATATGGTCAATTCATTTGACTCAACGACAATTACATAAACCGAATCATAAACGGGTCAGCTATGAAACGTTAGTCGCGAAACCTGAAGCCGTACTGCAAGACCTAGCCGCATTTATTGGCATCGACTATCATGAAACGATGCTGCAAGGGTATCAAACCGTGGCAAAACAGGTCGTCTTAGACAATGAATCCTGGAAAGCCCAAGTTTACAAACCGATTCACAATGCCAATTCCCGGAAATTCTACCAGGTTTTCGATCAGCCGCAACAGGATTATGTCCGAGAACGACTCTCGGTTGTCAATTATCCT
>CAKZMA010000563.1 GCA_937127375.1 uncultured Coleofasciculus sp.
TTGCACTAATTCCTGATCAAAACAGCGATCGCCTAAAACACACCTCCATTTTGAGACAGGGCGGGTTTTGTTAAAATGTTATCACAAACATCGAAATTAAGCGGCTCGCGCCCGCCCCTACAAATACCTGGACTCCCACGCGATCGCACCTTTTCTATTCTCAGCGTGCGATCGCTCTTCGAGTAGAGCTTACAGCAGATCGCGTCTATCCTTTCCCCCAATACACCCTATTACTCTGAATTAAATGGACACAACTGGACTCGAACCAGTGACCCCCACGATGTCAACGTGGTGCTCTAACCAACTGAGCTATGCGTCCAAACGAACCAAACAGTATATTAATGTAGCACGAACATTAGCCAAGTGGCAAGCAAGTCGGATCAAGCCAAAATAGTTTTTCTCTCCCCGCCCCCCTGCACCTGTACACCTCCGCCACCTTTTTGCGAGCTAATAGTTCTAACTGTCGCTGGTTTTGCTAAAATACCTAGGTTGTTCAGCCTAAACCAGCATCTTTGAATCAATCAGTAGAAATCTCCGGTGTAGATACCTTAGCGCAAGAACTTGCGACAATCCAGCAAACAGGTTCTAAGCGGATTGCCCTGTTAGGATCGCGTCATGTACCCATTACCCATCAACATCTGATCGAGATGATGAGTTATGCCTTGGTTCTAGGTGGCAATCGTCTGATGACCTCTGGCGCAACAGGTACGAACTCAGCCGCGATTCGCGGTGCGATGCGTGCTGACCCGAATTTGCTGACGGTCATTTTGCCCCAAAGCTTAGAACGTCAGCCACGGGAGTCGCAAGTTCAACTCCAACAAGTGATGCACTTAGTAGAAAACCCAGAAAATGATCATCTGTCTCTGGCAGAAGCCAGTGCGTTGTGTAACTCCGAAATCATTTCTCGATGTCAACAGCTTGTTTGCTTCGCCTTTCATGACAGCAAAACCTTGCTGAGAACCTGTGAGGAGGCTGAGGAACAACGCAAGGTGGTGACCATTTTCTATTTTGATTAACCGAAAAGCACGTCCTGTACCCGATGCGATTTATCGCATCTAATTTATCGCCCTAAATCATGCAAAGCATGAATAGCAGCTTGACACCTCTGAGTCACGGCGGCTAAATCAGGTCGTTTTGTCGAAGCTGGGGGGGCAATGGGTTGACCAATTCGCACGGTTACGGGTACAGGACGCGGTATCGGTGATTCTTTAGGAAAAATGCGATGAGTCCCCCATAAACTCACGGGTAATAGAGGGGCGTTTCCCTTCGCTGCAATTAATGCCGCACCTAACTTGGGTTCCGGAATACGACCATCCGGTGTGCGTGTGCCTTGTAAAAAGACACCCACAGCCCACCCCTGTGATAAACACTCAATCGCCGCACGAATCGCACTTCGGTCTGCTGCACCCCGCTTCACTGGGTAAGCGCCGTATAACTGAATAGCTTGTTTGAGTCCCGGAACCCGAAATAGTTCCTCTTTTGCCATAAATGCCACTGGACGCCGCACGCAATTGGACAAAATCGGCGGGTCAAAGTCACTGGCGTGGTTACTAACTACGACGAGTGGACCATCCATCGGCACATTTTCTGCACCATGGATGTGACCTCGTAGGTAAATGTTAAGCACTGGGCTTACTACAGACCATTTAAAGGCGTGGTAGAGAATTAGGCTAGCAAAGGGTTCGCGGTTTCTAGTCACAGAACATCCTAAGTAGATGGGAAAAATTCAATTAACCGTGGAGAACTCGCTCCCTTGAGAAGCAAGCTACGTCTTATGTCATTGGTCATTCGTTATGATTTACGGACTAATGACAAAAGGTAATTGATTTGGGTTTATTGCCACAAATCGACTTAAACATAATCCCTAGATTTGGGGCTGTTGTATTAGAGTATCAGTTATCAACAACCAATAGGTTAACCGGGCAAATCTGATAAGCTACCGATATTTTCCAAGGCGGCATCCCGACACATCCGTTTAATTAAGCCTGTGAGAACTTTCCCCGGACCAATTTCTACCACCTTCTCAATCCCTTCCTCTGACAGGTGTAAGGAAATTTCTCGCCAGCGCACACTTCCAGTCATTTGATGTTGGAGACGTTCCTTGAGAACAGCCGCTTCTGTGGCGGGTATGGGTTCTGCATTAGATAACACGGGAATCTTCGCGTCACTAAAGGGAACAGACTCTAACACCCCTTGAAACTCCGTCGCGGCTGATGCCATGAACGGTGAGTGAAATGCCCCAGATACATTTAAGCGTACTACTCGCTTGGCTTTCACTTGACTCAATAATGCTTCTACCGCATCGGGGGTTCCAGAAATCACGACTTGCGTTGGACTATTATCATTAGCTAATACCACATCATCATGCTGCTGGATGTATTCGTCAAGCTGCTCTTGATTAAATCCAATTAAAGCCGCCATCATACCACCTGAGACACTATCCATTAGTTCAGCACGACGTTTGACCAGATTTAACCCCGCCTCAAAGTCGAAGACACCCGCAACGTAGAGTGCGACATATTCGCCCAAACTGTGACCCGCGACGAGGTGCGGTTGATGTCCTCGTTCCTGGATAATATCGGCTAGGATGCTTTCGATGACATAGAGACAGGGTTGAGTATAGAGAGTGCGAGACAGTTTCTCTTCAGAACTCTGGCACAGTTCTAGCACGTCCCAGCCTAAGATTTCCTGGGCTTGGGCGAATTTGGCTTGAGCCAAGGGTAAATCGGCTAAGTCGGTTCCCATACCGACAGCTTGAGAACCCTGTCCCGGAAATACCCATGCAGTTTTAGTCATTTGTTATTTGTTCTTCCTTCGTGTTGGTCAGGGTATTCATTATCTCAGGAGAAATGCACAAAATGCATATCTCATTGACCCATAACTCCACGTTGTCCCACTGTCAATGCTCAATAGACAAATTCCCACCGCCTGCGTTGGTGGCGTCACTCTATATCTACTCATCCGTAAAAATCCTTAAAAATTTCTTTACTTCTTCTAGTACAGGATGTTCTAAATCCCAAATATCAACTAGCAAACGTAGAATCCTGAGACTTAATAGTTTTTAGGACAGTTTCTAATTCACCTTTCCCATCTACATTGGTAAAATAGCAGGATAACTTGATTACCTCTCCAGTAGCCGTACCTGTGTCGTTTAGCGATCGCGCTCTTGGTGGGTATATAAACTTATATCGAATGGTACGCTCCTCGTATTCTGGTGGGCAATGCCCACCCTACGGTATATCAAGGGTTTCGGTGATAAAATGCACGCTTTTCAGTGCGATTAAACCTATATCGTTTGGCGCTATTGGTGGATGGGTAGATCATCATCTGAGGACGCCCACCGAATCCGCTTCATCTCATTTAGGATCAACGCGGAGTTTTCCTGCTGTCAACGCATCTAAGGGTGCTTGAAATAAATACCCTTGAGCATAGTCACAATCGAGTCGCCGCAGTTGTGTCAATTGCTCTTTTGTTTCTACCCCTTCAGCAATGACCTTCATTCCCAGACTATCTGCCAACATGATAATTGTGCGGACAATTTGCAGGGGTAATCCTTTGGTGCGATTGATCATGCCTGCTTCACAATGCTCTTGATCCTCGATGCTAATATTACTAATCAAAGACTGATCAATCTTAATCGTATCAATGGGAAATCGATGTAAATGACTTAAGGACGAATACCCCGTACCAAAGTCATCAATACATAACCCAATTTGGCGATCGCGTAATTCTTTGAGCCGTTCTTCCGCTATCTCTGGGTCTGCCAGTAAGCAGCTTTCAGTAATTTCCAACTTCAAATGACTCGGATGCAGATGCGTCTCATGCAGAATTTTGTCCAGGTGTTCTAGGAGTTCCGGTTGTAAAAACTGCTTGCTGGAAAGATTGACATAAATCGTCAACTGATCAGCCAATTCTTGACTAAGTTCACTGTCCTGAACCGTATCATGCCAAAGTTCTAACTGACGACAGGCTTGGCGCAACATCCACCACCCCATGGGAATAATTAATCCCGTTTCCTCTGCCATGGGGATAAACTCACCGGGATACACTAATCCTCGGCTGGGATGATGCCAACGCAATAGTGCCTCAAACCCAGCAATCTGATGGGTTGAGAGAGAGACTATCGGCTGATAGTAAATCTCAAATTCCTGGTTTTCCACCGCCCGCCGCAATTCGGTTTCCAACTGCAAGACGCTGAGGGCATTTTGGTGCATCGTCAGGTCAAATATCTCATAGCGGGAGCGTCCTAATGCTTTTGCCCGGTAGAGGGCGGTATCGGCATCCCGCAACAAATCTTCAGGACAATCATAGTTGGTGATATCCCCTTCCTTTCGGATCTCCCGACTTAAAACAATCCCGACACTCGCCCCGGTAAAGACTTCATGTCCATCTAAATTAAATGGGGCGGCTAATTCTTGCTGAATTCGTTCCGCTACGCGGGTTGCGTGGTGAATATCTTCAATATCCTCCAGCAGAATGGTAAACTCATCTCCACCCAATCGAGCCACTGTATCCTCTGTCCGCAAACAGGATTCTAAGCGACGGGCAATGCCAATCAGCAGTTGATCCCCAAGCAGATGCCCTAAACTATCATTGACCACTTTAAACCGATCTAAATCCAAAAAGAGTAGGGCAAAGCGATAGGTGGGATGGCGTTTGGCTCGCTCTACGGTATGAGTTAAGCGATCCATAAATAACGCCCGATTGGGCAATCCGGTCAATGTATCGTAAAATGCCCGGGTTTGCAGTTGGTCTTTTGCCAATTTGTGTTCGGTGATATCTTCGACTGTGCCTTCGTAATACAGCAATTCTCCGGTCATCATATCCCGAACAGCACGGGCATTTTCGGCAATCCAAATCACGCTGCCATCTTTGCGATAGACTTGGGACTCAAAATCAGCTACCGCATCATTTTCTTGCAATAGCCGACTAAACTCAGCCCGTCGCTGGGGATCAACATAAAGCTGATGTTCGATATCTGTCAGTCGCACCATCAATTCATCGGGAGAGGAATAGCCGTATAAACGGGCAAGGGCAGGATTGGCGCTAATATAATGCCCATCAGCCGTGGATTGGAAAATCCCTTCCAAGGCATTCTCAAAAATACTGCGATATTTGGCTTCTGCCTGTTTTAATGCCTGTTCTGCCTGTTTCCGTTCCGTAATATCCCGTGCTACCCAAACCACGGAGTCTTCTAAGGTGGGGGAAATCGTCGCCGCAAACCAAACCTCGCGATCGCCTACGGGTAAGCTATACTCAATATTCAGACGCGAAGATGTGGCGATTGCCTCCTGAATATAGGTCAAGAACTGATCGGCTTGAGTAGGGGCAAAGAATTGATGCAGGGTTTTGCCCACAAATTCTTTGGCATTTTTCGGCAACAACATGGGGTCAGGATTCGTCGGGGCAATTTTCAGGAAATATCCCTGACTATCCAAAACAAAGATAGAATCCGTCATCGCTGCAAATAATGCCCGCAACTCCGCCTCAGAGGAACGCAACGCCACTTCCGCCTGTTTGCGCTCAATCGCTACCCCTAATTGGGCGGCTACGGTAGAAATCAAGTTGACCAAACGCCGCTCCGTTTGCCGCGATTCAAACCGGAAAAACGTTAATACTGCCAGAACCTGGTCATGAGCGCTAATTGGCACCGCAAAGCCCGCTTTAAGACCACAAGCTTTTGCCATAGAGGAGCGCACGAAGGAGGAATGAGGCGCACGGGAAACATCGGGAATCCATTCTGGGCGGCGGGATGCCCAAACTCGTCCGGGTAGTCCACAGCCTAAAGCAAAGGTAAAGGCGGGACTGTAATGGCAAAAGTCTTGCCGGCTGGACGCCTCAGACCTTAAGACAGGGGGATAGGGAGACGCCGCGCCTTTATCGGTGTGAGTAGATGTCCGATCATGTCCGCCTAAACTGTTATCATTTCCTTTTACCGTTCCACCTTGCTCCTTACCGTCTGCCTTCAAAGGCTGTTCCTCTTCTCTGCGCCAAATTGTGGAACATTCTAAAACCTTCCCATCAGCACGTTTGACCCAAGCTTCGCCCAAATCCCAATGGGTGGCTTGTCCCACTTTGCTCAAGGTGACATACAAGGCGGACTGAAAATCTGGGGCTTCACCAATCGCCTGGGTCATGGTTTGCAACAGTTCTAGGGCGTCTGTTGCCCATTTCCGTTCGGTGATCTCCGTAATAAAGCCCTCTAAAGCCTGTAATTCTCCGTGGCGAGAAAAAATGCCGCACCCTTGTTCCCACACCCATTTCTGAATCCCTGTGGCTGTAGTAATCCGATATTCGAGTTGATAGGGTCGTTTTTTGGTAACGGCGGCTTGCACATCCTGCTTCACCCGTTCTCGGTCTTCTGGATGAATCACCTCACTGAACATTAATGCCTGATTTTCCACCAAATCACGGGGATTGTAGTGCAGCAGATTAAAACAGCCCTCACTGACAAACTCCATCGTCCATTGACTATCCGCTCGACACCGATACGCCATCCCTGGCAGATTGCCCATCAGTGTGGCTAGGGTGCGCTGACTTTCTTGCCAAGCCCCTTCAGCTTGCTTGTAATTGCTGATATCAAAGGCACTTAAAAGGATGGCAGGTTTTCCTTGAAACTCAATAATCCGGGTACTCGTATCCAGCCAGCGCCTATCACCGGTTTTGGTCAGGATTTGCACATCATAGCGACGTTTTTCTCCCCTCTGCGCCTTTTCACTCCGGGATGCTTTGGGCATGAAGGCGTGGCTACTCGGATGCAGCAAGTCCGATAAATGCATGGTTAATAATTCCGATTGGCTGTATCCTGTAATTTCACAGACGGTGGAATTCACATAGACTAACTGATTGCTTTGATAGATTAAGACAGCAGCGGGAATGGTTTCGGCTAAGGTACAAAATTTGACCTCCTGTTCACACACGGCATTCGCTATTAACTGGCGACGTGTTGGTTGGGGTGATGTGGCTGTTTCCTGAGGTAATGGGGGTAAGGATTGGAGGGATTCGTGGTGATGCGAGTCGTCCGTAATCGGCTGGAAAATGGCAAGAAAGGCTGATTCCTGCTTAAAGGTTAACCGTTGCAGAGAAACTAGGCTCCAAATCGCCTTGCCATCGTGACTCGGCATTTTGACTGCGTAATCTCGCAAATAGCCTTGGCTGACTAAAACCTGTAATAGTCTCTGTCGTTGGGCAAAATCGTGATATAAGGATAGAGTTTGGCGATCGCAAACCTGTCTATTGACTCTAGAACGCTTCTGTTGCCCGGACTCAAAGGTTGAGTTGTAATGCTCATTAGCATACAGGATAACACCATCGGTTAAGCGGGCAATAACTAAGGGTAGGGGAATGGATTGCACTAGCGTTTGCCACAATACGGTGTCACTGTCTCCTAGCCGGGTGGATTGGGAATGGGTGGGGATACTGAGAAGTTCCAGTACGGTGGTCTCTAGTTCAGTTTGTCTATCTTTTTCCAATAAATGGCTGTAGCTTACTTCTATAGGTTTCACGGCTACATAAAACTCCAACGTATTGTGCGGGGAAAGTCCCTCAGACTAAATTCGGGTTCATTCCTCATTGGTTTGGTAGGGACAAAGCAGATGGCAGATGGTAGAAGGAATAGAAGGAAAAAGTACCCCCGTTTGGGGTAACTTCCTCGGATTAGGTATCACCGAGACGCGATGCGAGAAGCTTCTTGAGTTCAACCCTAACTCCCGGAATTGTCCTGGCTTCCCAGCGTGAATATCTGGTCTCCTTATCCGTAAGTTCCCACCCACTCAAGTTCAATCGACAGGAATTCTTTTCCGGTCATCTAGAGAGGAATGCCAGCGTTAAGTTCGGTGGGTTTAAGCTTAAGGTGGGAAGAAAACGACAGGTGCAATATTTTAAACGCAACTCCTAATCAGGTGTCGCCGAACCTGGTTTACCTCGCCCAAGCCAATAATCGGGTTGATGATAGATAGCACCGTAATATCTCACCCCCCCAACCTTGTCAACTTAGATAAGGGAATATTGGGTTATAGTGAGGTAAATAATAAGATTAGACTAAGATTAAGAACAAGAAACTGTTAGCTAGGCTACAGTATGATGTTAAATTTTTATTTTCCCTAACAATTTGGATCTCAGATGTCAAAGGATTCGTTTGTCATCCCGCCTAAGTTAACCCCGTACCTCTTTTTACTCCCAGCCCTAGTTATCTTGGGATTAACCGTATTTTTGCCCGCTTGTCAAGCCTTTTACCTGAGTTTTACGCAATACGACTATGATTTGACCCAAACGCCTGAATGGGTGGGCTTGGCGAATCTGCAACGTTTGGGGAAAGACCGAGTATTTTGGCAAACGGTGGGGAACACGGTGTTATATCTGATTGGCGTTGTGCCAATTTTAGTCGCACTCCCCTTAGGATTAGCGATTTTGGTCAATCAGAAACTGCGGGGGATTAGCTGGTTTCGGGCGGCGTATTACACTCCTGTGGTGGTTTCGATGGTGGTGGCGGGAATTGCGTGGCGGTGGCTTTATGCGGAAAATGGTTTATTTAATCAGATACTTAGTTGGATTGGGTTTAAAGAGGGCATTCCCTGGCTGACGAGTCCAGATTGGGCGATTTTTAGTGTTATGGCAGTAACGGTGTGGAAGGGGTTAGGCTACTACATGGTGATTTATCTGGCAGGTTTGCAATCGATTCCTGACCAACTCTATGAAGCGGCGGCGTTGGATGGTTCGGATGGGTTTGGGAAACATTGGGATATTACGGTTCCCTTAATGGGTCCCTATTTGGCTTTGGTTGCGGTCATTTCGGCTATTTCGGCGACGAAGGTGTTTGAAGAAGTTTATATCATGACCCAAGGGGGACCCCGCAATAGTTCCAAAACGGTGGTGTATTATTTGTATGAGCAAGCGTTTGCGGATTTGGAAATCGGTTATGCTTGCACGATTGGATTAGTGTTATTTTTAGTAATTCTGGGATTATCCCTGCTTAATCTTAAGGTATCACAACGGCGCGATCGCATTAGTTAAATAGTAAATAGCTTAAGCCTAGAACTAAAGTTCTGGCTAAAAGCTGAAACCCGTTAAAACGGATTCAGATTGGGGGAGTATTCGGTTCCCCAACCGCCCACACAATTAAATCGGGGTTTAGCTCTAGTCGTTGAATTTTATAGTTAGGGTCTACATTTTCATCTAGGAGATACTTGAGCATTCTTCTTTTTCTTTCTTTCTTTGTTCTGCTCTAAGTTTCCGCATCCGAATAGCCGTAGGCGATGGGTTAAGGTGTTGTGCTTTAACTTGCTGGTGATTCCACTCTAACCAGTCGGCTAAATATTTACTAGAGGAAATTAAAATAATCTTCGAGTTGCATAAGTAGTTGGATGAGGATAGAGAAGAAGCAATTTTAGCCGAGTTCATCCTAGCAGATAATCGCCCGTCAAGCGGGTGGGCATTGCCCACCCTACTATATCCCTGTTCCCTCGGTTTAAATGATCTAGACTTGAGTTGAGGTATAATAGTGCCTTCTTCAAGATCATCTACCATCTAACGGATATGGCAAGCCAGGGGTTAGGGCATAAACCATGGGAGTTAAGCCTGATTTTAGCAGGATGGGGCGCGATCGCATCCGTCGCGGCACCCGCA
>CAKZMA010000564.1 GCA_937127375.1 uncultured Coleofasciculus sp.
CGATTCAGAGACAGGTTAATTTGGGCAGGTTGTCGAATCAGATTGTCCAGCCAATAAAACCTACCCCTAACCCCGGATTAAATCGACTCAATACCTTTAAATCTCAGCGAATTGAGTCACCTATTAAGCCAGTTAATCCTGTATTGAATCAGTCATCCGCTCAAACGGTTCAACGTCAGGACAATGCTGAGGATGAAGACATCCAAAACCAGCCTCTCCAGGAACCAGAGGCAGAAACAGTTCAGAAAAAAGAAACACCGTCACAATCCTCTGACGCCACAGCTACACCCTCTCTCGAACAATCCATTCAACAGAAGCGCGGTAGTGGACAAGTCTTATCTGAGAACGTGCGTCAGCCAATGGAGCAGGCGTTTGGGGCAGATTTTAGTCAGGTAAAAGTTCATACCGATTCTGAATCAGACAAGCTAAATAAATCGATACAGGCAAAGGCATTTACAACGGGTAAAGATATCTTCTTTAAAAAGGGAGAATATCAACCTGATAGCAAGCCGGGACAAGAATTATTGGCACATGAGTTAACTCATGTCGTACAACAAAATGGTAATCAGGTTCAGGCGAAATCCGTTAAGCAAGTCGCGACGAAAAGCAATAAGTTAGAGACAAAACTAAGGCTCTTTCAGACTAACTATGATAAAATACTAAAAAATAATCTCCATAATCCTTGCTACGCAAGAATCATGGAGATTTAAAAAAGCAATTCTAATAAAACAGGCTTTTGATTCTGTTAGAGCCTTTGCTACTTAAGGGTTTAAGCTCATTTAAATTGCTAATTTGCCATAACCAGTCTAAGAGAGCCGGAAAAAAGAATTGGAAGAAGAGTTATTAGGTATACGTCAGCAATTGACAGAATCCACTAATGAAGAGGCTCCTTGGCTAGACGAGCAGCAAGATAAGGTACAGCAGCTAAAGCATCGATCTTCTGAATTCCAGCAGAGGCAGGAGCAAAAACTTCAGGAAGTTATTAATAACTGGGAAATCTCTGGAAAAATCATTATAAATGATGAACAGAAACCTTGTGACTCCTGTAGTGGAATTCTTCAACAATTTGTTAATAAATTTGATCCAAGTAGAAAGAATATTGATATTGATGTTACTAAGGGGGTAAAATACTACTATGGAAAAACTGAACCGAGATAGCATCCAAAATTTTAATTTATGGAATATAAATTTATTAGAGATACTGTTGATCTCATAACAAAAGTAGGCAATTTTGACGAACGTGAATTTAGAGGATGTACTGAAAGCCAAATCGAGGCTTTGGAACATCTTTTGCCCGAATATTCATACCTTCCTGAATCTTACTATGAATTTCTTAAATTCGGAGGTAATGGAATATGCAGTATGTTAAGTGGTACAGATTTTTACTTTCCCCAAGTTTATGCTTTAAGGGCAGAACGAAAATTACAAAATTTGAAATCTGCGGGATTCTTTTCGGAAAACTTTGATTATGATTCTTACCTAAAAAATGAACTTTTTTTATTTTATTATCATCAAGGTTATTTTGCTCGATTTTTTTATATGGACGGTAGTGACGATCCGAATATTTATTACTATGAAGCAGGCCTACCTTATGATTTTTTGTTAACTCAAGAGCAATCATTTTCTCAATATCTTTACACTGAAGTAGCGAGTTTTATAACACAATATCAACAAAGCATAGTAAATGTAGATATAGAATTGCGAAACCGAGTAAAGTTTTATCGTAATGGACTCCTAGATACGTTAGATGCACTAGAATCTATTCCTGTTTCTACAGGTACAAAACTTACTCAAGATGCTAAACGGCGATATGCCGAAATAATTCGCAATACATATCGCTTACTGTTCGATTATCCCTTTTACGCTCTATATGAATACGACTATGTATTTTCTCCTAAAAATTATTCTCAATCTCCAGAAATGGGAAATGATGACTTGCAAGAATTAGTAGAGATGATGTACGAATTAGAAAAAGAAGGTAAAGATATTATATTTTATGTTAATGAACTTAAAAAAAATGGCTAATAGACTTTGAATATCGATAGTGATACTATTTTAGGCAATGCCCATTAACAAGGTTTGATGATGGCAGTAGAGTAAAATTTAGTATCGCTATATTTGGTAGCCCTAATTATAATGTGTAAATACACCAGCGCGTAGCGCTAATAACTTCAGTAAAGACTAGAAAATAGCTTCCATGGACGCAAAGATTACAAATCATAAATTAGGGAGCGAACTGACGTTGTATACCCTTTCACGATCGCCTTTAACTAGACGATCGCCTTTAACTATTCACGCTGTTTCCCTATCCCTAACCCAACAAGACAACGAAGTCATAGACTGCCATCTCACATTCCAAGTAACCCCCGAACTCTACCACCGCATTGACACTGAATCCCTATTTAACCTCAAACCAGAAGTCCGCACTCCCCTCACTAACGGCGACTTCCAACCCTCACCTGACATCCAAATCGAAGCTAGCCTAAAACCCGACTTACTTCCCCTCCTCCTAGAAAAAGCTACCAACCCTGAAAAAGCCGCAGCTTCCCTTGTAAACCTCAGTCAACAGCAACCTGAACTAACATCCGATTCCAGTAACAAAAAAGTCGATACACAGGAAACTGACAAATCACCTGACAATTCCCAATCCCCCTACTGCTTACTATCCACCGAAAGTTGGTTAGCTCTATCAGTCAAACAGCAACAGGAATCAGGCGAAACAGGCTACCGTACCTTTTGGTCTTATCTTAGTCCCCAAGCTTTATCCAAAGAAACACCTGATTCTGAAGAAATCTCTGAAAGCATCACTAATTTCTTCACCGATTTAGTCGGTGGTAGTTTGGATACGGTGGCTAAAGACTTCGCTAATGAAACAATCGGGGCAATATCTAACTTCTTCCAAGAATTAGCTCAAGACACCCCAGAACCAACACCTCAAGACACCATTACAACCCAACCCATTTTCCAGACAATGGTCAACTTCTTTACAGAAGATGATTGGTCTTATGCCAAAATTCAAGGAGAACCCGCTTTATATCTGGCATTTGAGGGAGATAATGGAAGCTGGAACTGTTACGCTAAAGCCAGAGAAGAAGAAGAGCAATTTGTTTTTTACTCAATACCAGTATTGATGTCGAGGGGGATAGACTCAGTTTTGCTCTTATCCAACAGCTAG
>CAKZMA010000565.1 GCA_937127375.1 uncultured Coleofasciculus sp.
CCACCTCAAAATCTTCTATCGTTTGAGCTAGCGCACTCCGAACCGCCCGTGGCAGTAGTTGAGGTCGGTTATAGGTGGGAATGATGATTGAAAATTTCAGTTTGTTGTCCATACGAATATGGCTTTTATCGTCTTTACAGAGTAGGTCATAATTCCTAGGGGTTAGCAACCAAAATTAAAGGAGGTTCCTTAGGGTCTGGTTTGGGTCGATTCTAAAAGCCCAACCCATCGCCAGCAGGGCAGCTCGAAACTGCCTTTGTCGCCAAGAGTTTCGGGCATGCCGATAAACAAACTGAGCAAACTGGCGAGGATGGGATTCAAAGGCAACCCGATGCTTTTCAATTAAGCGGTGAAAGCTCTCCTGTCGCAGTTTCGGATTGCCCGATACGCGAGTACCACTGTGGCAGCGAAGTTGGTACGTTACAGTAGGTATTCCAATTAAGGTACAGACGGGGTTGAGCCGTAAGAAAAACTCTGAGTGTACCCGGGAGCGAAACTGTTCATCCCACCCGCCAATCTGCAAGACTACGGCTCGTTCTACGACCAGGGTTTGCTTGGTGGCGTAGGATCGCCCAGCCTCCGGATCTTCGAGAAAAAAGTGGCTACCTTTCGGACAGAGTGTTGGTGGCACTCGAACCTTGATCACCTCTCCTTGATCGCTGACTTTTTCCAGTCCGGAAATGACGCCTATCGGCGGGGTTACCGAGGAGCGAGCGATCGCCGCCAGCGAAACCTCCGCCATCTGCGGCAGAAGGCGGTCATCGTCATCTAAGTAGGTCACCCAACGCCCTTGCGCTGCTTCAGTGCCGACATTACGGGCTCCAGACCCGCCCCGCGACTGCTCTAGGCGAATCACCCGCAGCCGAGAGTCTTGGGGCAGTTGAGCCATCTGAGTCGAGGCATCATCCACGACAATGACCTCTAAATCGTCTAGGGTTTGTGCTAACGCACTGTTGACAGCATGGGGGAGCAAGTGAGGGCGATCGCGAGTTGGGATAATGATGCTGAGTAAAGGTTTGCTCATTGTCCAAGTCCTTGTTTGAGCGATGGCGTATCATCAAGGGAAAATGTTGTCCCATAGAGCGATAATCCACAGTACTTGAGAATCGCTTCCACCCTTTTCTCGTATGACAGCGCTTGTGCTTTCTTTAGCCCAGCGACTCGAAGCTGTTCAACCCTGGATTTGTCACTTAACAGACGACCAATCCCTTGAGCCAACGCTTCCGGATTATCAGGTTGGACGAATTCCACCTCCTCATCAGTTAACCAGTCTCTCAGGGCGAGGATATCTGTCGCCACGACTGGCGTTCCTGATGCCAAGTACTCACCCAGTTTCACAGGACTCGTCCAAGCCGCACTGGGATGATGTTGCGAAGGTGGAAGCAGTAATATGTCTGCATGCCAGAGAAAGTTTGGCACCTCGACTTGAGGCTTAAGTCCGTGAAAAATGACATTTTGTAATTTAAGTTCTTCTACTCGTTTCTGGTGTCGGTCAATGTCCTCTTGCCATCCCCCGACAAAATGGAAGATAACCTCCGGTAGCTTGGCTGCTGCTTCTAGCACAGTAGGGATACCCTTGTAATCATATAAGTGTCCCACATAAGCAACATTGGCACAATTTGCGGGATAAGGACTGTCTGGTAAGCATTCGGGGCGCTGGTAAAGCTTGAGATCGACTGCATCGGGGAGTACAAGCAGCTTTTCCTTCGGCACACCTTGAGAATGGTAGTAATCAGCTAAACGATGGGAGATCGTCAGCCAAACCAGGAAAGCGCGATGGTGGGTTCCTTTGACTAAACGAAAGAAGCGAGAATTGACGACTCCCACCCGTGAATGCTTTTCTGCAACAGTAGCCATGCCCAATTTACTACTTAACCAAGGAAAAAGGTAGCCACGAGCAAAAACTAAGTCGGGTCGGATTTGGAGTGCAGTTGGTAGAGTTAATAGCGCTGTCCGCCAATAGGTATCCGTACTCCAGCCCAGAATTTTACGAGGCAATTGCACCCAGCGTAGCGGTTCGGTTAACCCATAAATTTTGGCTAGCTTATCCGGGGAGACGCTACCCTCTGGGGGTTCGCGACAAACAACAGTAACGTCATGCCCCAGTCGAGCAAACCCCTGAGCCATCTTGATTGTATTAATTGCGTGAGCTTTTTGATAGGAGGCTTCAAACTCACAAGAAACCAGGATATGCATGGCTATCGGTCTTACAATAAAGAAAACACAGCTAATGGCATTGAATATAGCAACGGTTAACCTTAGTCAACTCTGCTTAACGGCAAAAAAGATAATTTCATCAGGATTTAACCCATATTTGTTTTTTGATCCACCAAAATATTGGGGATATTTTGACCAAATGAATTCGTTAACGATAAATCCGACGCTTTGCAATCTTTGAATGTAGTCACGCCCATAGAGTCTGACATGATTGTACTGACCATAGGTTCGCTCTCGTTCCTCTGGACTAGATATTGATAGGTCTTCAAACGTCGTATCCAGAGTGAGAGAAATAGGCACCTGAAGAATCGCCCAGCCACCAGGGCGAAGCACTCTATACAGTTCAGACATTGCTACTTTATCCTCTGGCACATGTTCAAGGACATGATTGCAAAGAATGGCATCAAAAGATGCATCGGGATAATGGATATCGGTTATGTCCATCTGCTCCATAACACGAGACGGACTTGAATCGATATCGGCAGTCAAATAATCTAAGTGGGAGAATTTGGCAATCAGTTTGGTCAGACGTTTCTCTGGAGCAACGTGTAGCAGCTTAGTTGGGCGTGAAAACAAGTTAGTTTGATATAAGAGAAACAGATAAATCAATCGCTCCCGATCTGAAGCTTTACAGCAAGGACAGCGAGCATTCCGTTGCCTACCGCCAACAACATTCTTTTCAACTAGGACGGGAAAATTTTTACCTAATGGGTGCAAAGAACTAAGCCGAGCCTGACAAAGTGGACACTCATATCGGAATCCGAAATTTGCCAACTTCAGGCGTACTGATTCAAACCTCGATTGGCGAGGGATAGGAACAAAGAGCCAAAACAGGGTGTCGATTGTGCTTTGCATAGTCAGCTTCATGGAGGATTGCTATATATTCTTTTGGGTTAATAATTTTTTAATCAAAGATTGTTTTACTTCAGATTGTCTGGGCTGAGGAACGGGTAAATGACTCACCCTGTATTCGTAACCCAGCCTTTTAGCCATCGGCTCCACCTCTGCCTCAAACTCACTAATCTCCGAGGGAGTCCATGTCGCAATCGTAGGAACCCTAGATTTTGCATTGGGACGACGTAGCGCCAATTCTTCATAAATTTCCTGTGAAACCATAGACGGGAAGCCAAAAAAATGAGCAATTTCTAGATAGCGGCTGTAGGATAAGTTTTCCAGCTTTTCTACCCGCCAGTGGGTTTCTGGTATGCTTTCAAACTGTTCCATAATTTTGCCATTGAGTGCATTCCAGTACCAAGCAATCTTTCCCACTCGGCTCATTTGGTTCCATTGCCGGAATTTGTCCCCAGAGGGCATAATTCGACCGAGGACGTGATGAAAACTATGGCAGTAGTCCTGATAGCCTGGTGCTAAGTCAGGATTCGCTCTCACTGCGGGTTCTTCATACCATCCTTTACGCAAATAAGAGTTAACGACTCGCTCTGGACTACGCACTAAAAGAAGAAACTTGGATTCAAAGCGATTATAGAGTTCTAGCACTGAGAGGGAAAGATGAGCGCTTGCTTCAAAGGAAAATAGATGATTTTCCAAGTCTTGTTTAATTTCACCTTCTTTTGCCTGCAAAAAACCCTCGTGATCTACAGGTAAATTATACCATTTACAGTAACGATGAAATGTTTCATTTAACGGATTCCGTTCATGAACGGATGAAACGCTTGATTCTTGATCTATAATTTTGGCAATAAACTTAGTGCCGCAGCGCCCCGTACCAATGGCAAAACCGATTCGTTCCTGACTATTTTCTCTTGGCAATAAATTATTCATTGGTTGGCTTAAGTTGTTTTAGTTTTGAATTTTATTGTTTTGAGATGATGCAAGAGATACTTCATTAACAGATTAGCCCGTTCTAAGACACCTACTTGACTTGATGAAATCATAATCCAACACTCAATAGGTTTAAAACCTGATTCATCCTGTATCCATTTTTCAAATCTTTTCTTATGAATCTTTTTAATCGATAAATCATCACCTTGATAAATCTCTAAAACTTTTTGATTAAACAAGCAATAATTTTCCGTTACTTTTCTATGTATAGAGCGACTTTGATGAAGTCTCTTAGCGATAATCTTTTTTCTCCAGTAGCCGACTGATCCCAAGCTGTTTGCAGTTAGAAAAAATGCTTTATCATGTTTGGCTCCAGTATCTGTAGGAAAATTGATGTTGTAATTTCCAATCAAAAAGCGATTAACAAGTACTCCTGGAGCTTTACCGCCTATACCTTTCTCAACGAAATACTTTAGGTACTCTCCCTTAGCAAAAACTTTCAGATTCTCTTTAATGTCAATTAAATCTGGTACAGTGATAGGAAGATCGATTAGTTTGTTTAACTTGTCCTCATTTTTAAACTTGAACGCCTGAACATAAACTCCAAATACATCAATATCAATATTATCTAGGTAGTTGATTAGAGATAGATAAGTGCCAAGAGAGGTAGGGAGAAACCGATCATCATCATGCATAATAACGACGTACTTAGTAGACGAATTACTTAACACGATATTAAAATTTTCGGCTTGGGATATACTAAATTCAGTATGTATATACTTTATCTTTAAACGTTCAGCATATTCTTTGACTACCTTAGCTGTATCCTCGGGTCGATCACTGTTATCAGATACAACCACTGGTAAATCGGCTTGATATTTTTCAATGTCACTTAGTAATTCTGCCAACATCAAGGCACGATTTTTGGTCGGGATTCCAATCGTTAGTTTTGCCGTTGCTTTTGACATCATTTTTTCTTAGTGTCTTGTATTAGTTTGAACTTACTCCGCCATTTTTTATTATTTGATTAAACAGTTATATATTTTTTACTACCCATTCTTTGTCTTGATAATATAAATTCCGACTCATCAGTAAATTAACATCCTCCGATTCCTCAACCTTAAACCTAAAATTTTGAATGATATCAAAACAGTATTGAGGTTTCTTAACCAAATAAATGTCCATACTGTATGTGCTTGGTTTTAAATTACAAGATGACATTTTAATTTGTATTTCCGTATTTCCTTTCTCTAGACTAAATAAATTGTTATCATAATCACTATTAAGATCGAGAATAATTTCATTTTCTCGAGCCATGTCACAAACTTTACATTTAAGGTAA
The DNA here is from genome assembly GCA_937127375.1 of uncultured Coleofasciculus sp. GTDB lineage: Bacteria > Cyanobacteriota > Cyanobacteriia > Cyanobacteriales > Coleofasciculaceae > Coleofasciculus. The sequence goes on from CAKZMA010000565.1 coordinate 5,342, forward strand.
ACATCGTCAAACTTACGATGCACTCTACAGCCAACACAAAAATAAGCAGGTTTTCCAGTTTGAGGAAAATTTATGATGTCATTTCCTTCGCCTCTAAAGCAAAGATAAGTAATATCAATTCCTCCACTTTCTGCCTCCTCTTTCTCTGGCAAAATCACCTTCCCTTTTGAATATTCAATTCCCTTGATCATCAAATCTTCTTCATACTGTTTGATGATCAAATTTGTTTCCCCTTTCAAAACTACTTTTCCCTGAGAAAGGTAAACGGCTGAGTCACATATAGATAAAATTGCTGCTGGTTTATGGTTAACCAAAATAAAAGATGTTCCCTTTTCCCGAATCTCTGCTAGCCGGCGACCACATTTGGCTCGAAACTTTATATCCCCTACAGCCAACACTTCGTCCAGCAACAAAATATCTGGATCTACATGAATTGCACTGGCAAACCCCAACCGTGCTGCCATACCCGAGCTATAAGTTTGTACGGGTGCATCAATGGCATCCCCAATTTCGGCAAAATCTACTACCGCATCAAATCGCTCCTCAATTTCTTTTTTAGACAACCCCAAAATTGCCATATTGGCATAGATATTTTCTCTTCCTGTCAGAATTGGATTAAATCCGGCTCCCAAAGCAATGAGCGGAGCCACCCGTCCCTTAACCTTGATAGAGCCAGTGTCTGGCTTAATCAAACCACTAATAATCCGTAGCAGCGTACTCTTCCCTGCACCATTAGCGCCAACTAAACCTAGCGCCTCGCCTCGCCGTAACTGAAAACTAACATCTTTTAACGCCCAAAACTCATAAGGACGTAACACTTCACTCGTGCGCCGTCCTCCGACTAAATCAGTGGTGATATCTTGCACGCCATAGAATAATGACCGCTTTAAGTCGCGACAAAACTTCTTAGAAACCCCATCTACAGAGATGACGACCTCATTGTCGCCCGATTGATTGGCACTATCTTTATCTGTACTTTCACTAATTGTTCTATTCATTAAAAACTTACCGCCTTCAAAATTATAGATTATTGTCTAGCTTTTACATAGCTAGCAACTGCACCAGCAATTGCACAGTAGTTTACTCTTTTTTCAATCAGAAAGCAAACGCTAGATAATTATAAACACCAATCCTCGAAAGCAAGTCCAGTATAGTCTCTCAAACGATTGATATCAGGCTGGAGATAGTCTATTAATTCAGCTTCTAAACTTTTGTCCAATGTTGGGGGTTGAGCTTTTTGGGAAAATGGGAAGTAAAACAATGTTTTTGTTTTTTCTCTAATCGGGCGGGGCAGTTGCTCGATTGTCTCTCCAATTGGACTTTTTTCTAAAGATATTCCCAGGGCGTTTTTGCGTCTCTTCTTGCTAGACTCATGATGATAAATATGCGAAAATTGGTTATCGTAAAATGAATTATCCACCTCTAAAAAAGTGAATAATTTTTGCATAATTTCTTGATGCTTATTATACAAATTCTCACTCGTCATGATAAAAATATTAGATTTAGGGAAATGATTTAAATATTGTTCAAGTTGCATATAATAGAGGCAACGACGTGTATAGCGACTCGATTCTATATTCCTCAAAGCATCTGATAGAGTTCTATTTTCCAAACCAGCACTGTACCAATGCATGTAATGAGAAATTATTCTCTTAATTGGATCTCGCAGAATATAGACAATTTTTCCCTCCGGGACGATAGAGTACATCCTTTTTGGCACTTGAGCATACCGAGGATAGTCTGTGTAATTGGGAGATGATTTTCCATAAATCTTTGCTTCACCGACAAAATTTTTCTTATACCATTCAACACCTCTTTCCCAGTTGCGTTGAGCAATAAAAAAATCCAACTCTTTCTCTCGACACATATAAATTTGTGGATGGAGAGATAAGTAGTAATGCAAGCTGCTTGTCCCGCCTTTTTGTGTGCCAATAACAATTAAATTTGGTAAATTTCCCGTTCTTTGTTTTAGCATAGTTCAAAATTATTAGTGCAGAGCAGTATAAAACTGAATAGAATCATAAGCACCAATCCTCAAAAGCAAGTCCAGTATAGTCTCTCAAACGATTGATATCGGGTCGAAGATAGTCGATTAATTCAGCTTCCAAAGTCTTGTCCAATGTTGGTCGTTGAACTTTTTGGGAAAACGGAAAGTACAATAATGTTTTGGCTTTTTCCCTAATCGGGCGGGGCAGGTAATCAATTGTCTCTCCAATTGGACTTTTCTCTAAAGACTTTCCCAAGGGAGTCTTGCGCCTTTTTTTGCTAGATTTATGATGAATTTGCGAAAATTGGTTATCGTAAAATGAATTATCTACCTCTAAAAAAGTAAACAATTTGTGCATTGATTTTTGAGGATGCTTATACAAATCATCAGTTGTCATAATGAAAATATTAGATTTAGGGAAATAATTTAAATATTGTTCGAGTTGTATATAATAAAGGCAACGACGTGTATAGCGACTCGATTCTATTTTTTTTAAGGCGTCCGATAGACTTCTATCTTCCAAACCTGCACTATACCTATGCGTATAGTGAGAAATTATTCTCTTAATTGGATCTCGCAGAATATAGACGATTTTTGCCTCCGGGACGATAGAGTGCATCCTTTTAGGGACTTCATCAAACCGAGGATAGTTTGTATAAGCCGGGGATGATTCTCCATAAATCTTTGCTTCCCCGACAAAATTTTTCTTATACCATTCAACGCCTCGCTTCCAATTGCGTTGCTCAATAAAAAAGTTTAACTCTTTCTCTCGGCACATATAAATTTGCGGATGGAGAGATAAGTAATAATGCAAGCTACAGGTTCCACCTTTTTGTGTGCCAATAACAATTAGATTAGGTAAATTTCCTGTTTTTTGTTTTAACATTTGTCCAGTTTTTAGTGTAGGTCAGTAGAAAGCGGATTGTCCAGTTCAGTTAAACCTGTAGACAAGTTGCTTGTTCTTCAGATCAATTAGAACTTAGCATCATGATTAAAAAAACTAATAAATATTCATGTAATCATTATAACGATAGAACTAAGCTTGTTTGAGACAATGCAATTTCATAAACTCATAAATCTCTATATCAGGTTGACAAATCTCTTGAATTACTTTCAAAAGATGAGACTCAACTAAAGGATTAACAACAGGATTTTTGTTTTGATGAGGAATTTTCAGCGTTAATCCAAACTGTTGTTTAAACCTTTCTTTAAATCCTTGCAAATTTTCTAAAATGCCAACACAATCAAACTTCAAAATATTTTGCTTGGCAATTTCAACTCGTTGGGAAAGCTTACTCAAATCATAGTCGCGCTCGATGGGGAATCCCGAAAAATAGTTGATATATAAGTGTCCCCGCCTAATCCCTCTACGAGTTTTTAGAAAATCCAAAAGACTCTGTTCGACATAAGAATGGTCTCCTTTGACTTTACTAGCATCAAAAAAATAGTTAGATATATATCGTTTGACTGGATCTCGAAGCAGCGTTACATAAGCATAGTTTTTTGCATAACGTTCCCAAATTTGTTGATTAAAGTGAGCGTGTCCGGAAATATATGAAACATCTCGATTCATGGCATCTAAGATAAAGCTATCTCGCAATAGGTATGTTCCTCTGTCAACAGCAGGAACAGACTGATAAAGCAATTTTGCCATCGCTTTCGTTCGGATTGGATCAAGGATATAACTCTGGCGACCATAATGTCTTTGGATGGCTGAATTTACCGAAGTTCCCCCTGTCTTGGGAACGTGGATGAAAAAAATTCGGGGTTTTTTAGAAAAGAGATGAGGCGACATAATCAAACATACGGGTAGCCCTGGAGAAGTCGTATTGATGTATCTTCTGCCTTGTCAATCGCAGCGCGATCGCTCGTTACTGGCGGACGTAGAAAAAACTTTGACCAGCACGCTCTATTTCCAAGAAGCCCTGATTTCGCAATTGTCGGCGTAGTGCATTGACGCGGGAAATCCCTAGTACATTGGGATGCATCTCGACGAGAAGTTTACGAACGGTAGAGAGATCCGCGAAGCTCAACAGTTCACCTTCGCTACCTTGAACATCCATAATCAAAACCGTTGGTTGGATACGCTGGATCTCATCGTTGAGAGGCTCAACAGGTACTTCGCAAGCTTTGGTTTCTTGTTGAGCTTCGAGTTTATAGGCTGACGAACGGGCAAAGTGTTCAGAAACATAAAACGTGCAGGTATCAGCCGTCCGACCGAGCATACACATTTTTAGGTGTGGGTTCACCTCATTGAGGGCGTAGTTATCACGGATTAAAGACTCCAGGAAGGGATTAGCTTCGTAGGAATGAACGCGATCGCCGCCGATTTTCAAGGCGCAGGCGGTTGCCAACATGCCAATTCCACCGCCGAGTTCCATCACAATATCGTCAGGCTCTAGCCGAGAGATTACCAAGTGACGTTCGTGTCGAGTGTGGCGTCCCGATAGGAGCTTTCGCACTTGAAAGGCTGACATTTTCGGATCGATACGCATGCGGATACCCTCTACCGTGACGACCGAGCCATACATCTGGGAAGAGATTGTTTCTTCTGGTAGGGGTCGCTGGCGGCGATAAGCCACTTGTAACCGATGATAGAGCGATGGCGTTGCCGACTCCCAAGCCTGAAGGAACTGCCACCAGAGACGTTTTCCTTGTTTGCTTTGTTGTCGCTGAAGATGGCGTGCCAGTAAAGCGGCATCCCACCAGTAAGAACGTAATGTATGATAGAAACTCATCTTTCCCTATTCTCTGAGTCTTGGTTTTACTATAATCCTATGCGTTTTCCACGACGCTGCTATTTAATTGCCAAAAAGCCTTCAAAGCAGAGGTGCTTAAATACCGTCATGATATCCACAAAACCCGCCCGATGCATCAAGTCAATATTTCCCTGGGTGGAGAAGGGTTCGAGTATACCTTTTAAACTGCGACTCTTATTGACAATCTCTTGCTCAGTAAATCCCTGCTGTAATTTGAAATCTACGTAGAGTGACGACATCATATCCTGAAAGCGAGCATCAGGCGCCCGCACTTTTTCAAACAGAAGAAAGCCACCGCCCCAGTTCAATCTGTTGAAAATTTTGTCGAACAATAGCTGCCGAATGGCGGGTTGGATGAACTGAACGGTATAGTAGGCAACAATCAGATCGGCAGGCTCCAGCTCCGTGTTGATAATGTCAGCCTCTCGAATTTCCACCCCTGGAAAATTCGAGGTTTTGCGCTTTGCCGCTTCCACCATTGCGGGTTCAATTTCCAAACCGATAAACGAGACATTGCGATCGCTATTTGCTTCAGCCATCTTTCGCGTGAGTTCACCTGTCGAACAGCCCAATTCATACACTCTCGAACCTGGACGGATAAAAAAATCAGACAGCGCCACCACAATTTCGTGCCCTTGTCGATACTGGGGAACTGAGCGACCAACATGGTTATCGAAGGTTTCCGGTACGCTACCCCCGAAAGACCAACGTGCATTTGCTACAGATATCGTATCACCAACTTCAGACATAATAGACCTCTTACATGAATAAATAATTTCAATTAAATTATTTTAGCTTATTTATCATATCCTAACGTTCAAAGGTATACCCTTCAAGAAATGGAAATAAATGCATTTTGCTTTCAATTTTTTTCTTTAAATCTACAGTCCACTCTATTTTATGCCGACTTTTCTGCGGTGATTCAAAAACGATACTGGCACAGGCATCTAAATAACTTGATGATGGCTCTACTCCCAACCAGAGACACAGGTTACGCAGTTGCGCTTTGGGATCGCTAACAAAATCTTCGTGACGCAGATCAAATACATCTCCAGAATCTGCCATTTCTTTCACCTTCATAACGAATTCACAAACCCGGAAATAGCGATCTGTAGTCGCCTGCAGGTCTAACGAATTCTGCTGGGCGTTCTTCTGGGCTTTCTTGAGCGCCATCGTTGCTATATTATCAAACGGATTGCGGACAACGTGAATAAATCGTACTGGTACTTTGACCACATCTCGAAGCTTCTGAAGTAACTCTGGGTTAGCCGCCAGGTTATTAACCGTAAACTCGCCATGCTTATTACCAATAACCCGAATCTTTTTAAAAGAACCTTGCCATTGATCGGGTACATCGTAGGTATACCCACCCCCGCGCATCCAAGAATGTCCTCTAATTCTAGTCATTTGAAACAGCAGATAATATAGGGCATCTCGCTCAAACCCAGCCTGAACATATTTAATAGCACGCAGTTCATGAGCCATGACAATATTGGGGTGTGCATCAAGTAAAGCAGCGACAATACTATGTCCGCTTCGAGAATAGCCGATAAACGTGCAGTAGGTTTCTATGTCTGTGAACCAGTGAGCGAATTTCTGCCTTGTTCCCAGAGTGGATAAATGAGCTAGACTCAATTGAATGGGTAAAGGGAGTTTTTTACGTTTTTTCAGTAGAAGTCTTAATAACATTAAAATTTATCCGTAGTTTTATTATGATAAAATTGTACCGAATCGGACTAGCATTGGCTTAATCAATTTTCTCTGGGTTGACTACCCTCCAGCTTCGAGGTTGATAGAACATGCAACGACTGGTATTCTTCCTGGAGTCTACCCGGAATCTAAAAGAGCGCACAATATCAAAGGAACGCACTCCCTGCTTGACATAGATTTTGGCACTGTAAACCCCCGGAATTAGACCACAGTAGGGCATATACATTTGTAGTTCAAACTGTCCAGCAGGCACATCCAATGTGGCATTATCATTGACAGACGTAAGGTTAAGAATACGATTACTTTCTCCCGATAAAGAGGTCACTAAAACACCGAGATTCACTGAATTAATATCTTCATAAGCTCGGCATTTGACGCAAAAATAAGCGGATTCTCCTGTCGAAGGAAATTCTATTATATTGTCCTGCTTATCCCGGAAAAAGAGTGCTAGAATATCTAGACCTATACTTTGATGTTTAGGTTTTTCGGGTAAGGTCATCATACCCGGAACCGGGCTAGTTCCCGATAAAGATAGATCCTTTTCATACTGATGAATCACCGATTCGGTTTCCCCTGCCAGCACTAATTGACCCTTTCGTAAATAGATAGAGTTTTCGCAAACATTCAAAACTGTGTATGGATTGTGGGAAACTAAAATAAAGGCAGTGCCATTTTCTTTTAACTTAGCCAGCCGATGATGGCACTTCATTTTGAATTTTACGTCCCCAACCGCCAACACTTCATCAATCAATAAAATTTCGGGTTCAACATGAATGGCACAGGCAAAACCTAATCGCGCCGCCATACCAGAACTGTAGGTTTGCACAGGTGCATCGATAGCATCTTGAATTTCGGCAAACTCAACCACATCTTCAAACTTTTCTTCTATTTCCTGGGTTGATAAACCTAAAATCGCCATATTGGCATAAATGTTTTCTCGTCCGGTTAAAATTGGATTAAACCCAGCCCCTAACGCAATTAAAGGAGCGACTCGCCCTCGAACTCTGACGGAACCTGTATCGGGTTTGATCAGACCACTCAAAATGCGTAATAAAGTACTTTTTCCTGCACCATTAGCCCCTACTAGACCGAGTGCTTCTCCACCCCGTAGCTGGAAGCTAACGTTATCTAGCGCCCAAAATTCTCCGGTTCGTAGCGTGTTACTCTGGCGACATCCACCGGTTAAGTCGGTGAAGATATCACTGACCCCATAAAACAAAGATCGCTTCAAATCTCGACAAAACTTTTTCGACACTCCATTGACAGAAATTACCCCATCTGAGTCGGGAGTGAAGGAAGATGAACTGTTTTGGATCAATGATTTTTCGACTGTCTGTGCTTCATTAAGAGTCATTTTCTTTTACTTGCCTTATTTTTTCTTGAGATCCAATTTGGAGTTTTTCACTAACTCACTCAATTAAGAGCATGGGGATAAATCTCTTCTGCCTTTCTTCAGTCATGAGCTTACCCTTTCTATAACATACGGAAGCGCAATCCGGAAAGCAATCCAGGTGAGAAGCAAACCAATCCAGGTTAAGATACTGACGACCCAAAAGCTGACGGGTTCGGAAATAACTCCAGTTGTTGCTAACTCTCGTGTGGTTACCAATAAGGGAGTAACCGGATTGAGTTGAACGAAAAAACCAAATAAACCTGATTCAGGAACGGAATAGACGACAGGCGTGAGAAACAGCCAAAAACCTGTTACCATTGTTAATCCCTTCGATACATCTTGGTAAAGCACTCCTAAGGGAGATAGTAATGTCCCGACAAGAGTACCCAACATAATTAAATGAATAAGAGCAACTGGAGCGATGACTAATGTCCAACTCACAGAAATGCGATACCAAATAAATAGCCCGACAATCAAAAGCAATTTAATCATAAAGTTAAAGAAAACCTCTCCAACTTTAGCTAAAATAACCGCTTCGCGGGGAAAATTAACACGGGCAAGCATTGGCTTTGCCTTGGTTACCGCCTCGACTGGACCATTCAACGATTCAACAAAGGTTTGCCACAAGGCAGTACTGAACATGACATAGGCAGGATAAGGAAAATCGGTTTTACCGACATTGACAATGTTGGCTTCACTTGCCAGGGTAAATCCGACTGCCATGGCGATGGGAGGAATAAATGCCCAAGCAATTCCCAAGACTGACTGACGATATTTAGCGCTGATATCGCGTACCATTAGCCGCCACGCTAACTCACGGGCAGCGAGTAAGTCATACCACATTTGCCGAAACAGTTGTCGGGGATGCCTGAGTAAGCTTTCGGGAGTATAAGTTATCTCAAGCTGTAATTGTCTTCTGCCTAAGGTATTCGCTGGTTTTCTGTTCCAGTTCGATGGTTTTTCCATTTCTATTTATATCTATGAATACTGAATCTGATCATTTCTGGAATTTATTCCTAATTTTCTTGAACAAATATAGGGGGTCATCGAGTAATCGTATATAGAGTCCTCTAACCATGCCAAAATACCAATTATCTGGATTAATCGGATAGTTAAGTAACTCAGGGGCAATTCTTTGGATCAATTCCACCTGATGCTGGAAATTTAGGCGCCGCTTTTCTTCTATGCTTAGTAGGAGGGAGTAATTACGACTAGAATTGATCGGGAAAAACCTCTCAACATCATCAAAGTCGTATAGCTGCTCCTTAGAACTCTGCCAGCCAGCTAGCCGTTGCTCAATGTAAAAACGATCGCGCCAGTCAAGATGTTCGTGGGGAGTTTGGAGTACCCACTCTAGCCATTCTGTGAGGGCTGTTAGTGTACTGGCTAATAAGGGTTCTTGCCTAATGTGCAGAATGTGACGCGCCGTCTCTTCTGGATCAGAAATCTGCTCAGGGAACGAGCGATAGAGAACTTTACCGACTCCAAAGCATTGCCCACCTATACAAATTCCTTGGAGAGAAGACCTGACACCATGAATAAAGGGTTGTGCATCTCCCTCTGACACATGACCGTTTGTGTGTGTAGTGGCTAGGTGCTGGCGTTCTGGATGTCCTTGGCGCTTTTTGAGGAAAAAATGCTCGTATCCCGATAGTTCTGCCAGTTGAGGCGGCAGGATACGGTCTGCTAAAGACATACGAGGGGTTACCCGGGTAAATGTCTTGAGATCGATGCCTGCATATCGAGCAATGGCTAGAACCATACGAGAGTCGTATCCTGCCGATAATCCTAGCCAAAGTTGATTATCTTGGTTAGCCAGCCGTTTGAGACCGGTCACCAAACTAGATTTCAACAGTTCTAAAGCGTGATTATAATCTAGAGAAGGATTAATCGGTGGCATCAAAGCTCTAGGCTCAAGGGTAGTATCCCGAATGGTTAGGACTTGGTTGGGTAGGAGGCGACGGATGCCTTCAAAGCGCGATCGCGGCGGGATAAACCAAGCAATGCCCGTTCTGTATTTTAAGGTCTTCGGGTCGGTTTTGGGGGGAACCTCTGGGAAGAGAATGCTGGTTAGTAGTGATGGGCTACTCGAACACCAACCTTCGCCGTTTTGGTCTACTCCATAGAAGCAACCTAATAAACCACTGGCATCTAGATGCACTTGACCTTGACCGATTAAAACCCAACGACCTGACCAACTTGGGTACAGACTGGGAACGTCTTGGCTGGAAGTTTGAGTAATGGCGGTCAGGGGCTCGGCTTGCGCTTCTAGGGTTTCCACAGCTCGTCCGACTAGACACCATGGTATGCCTTGAGCATCAGTGGTCAAGCTAACAGGCAGTTCCGGACAAAAAGAAATCCAAGTCAATGGGTCAAGCTGCTTGCTACACCAATGGTCTAGGGTAAATGGTTTTGAACCAACAACGAACTGTCTACGATGGAGAGAATACATTTATACCATATCCGGCTAATCAGCCTTGATGTTTGATTCAAATTAGGCGTTCCGATTGTCTGACGTTTTAAGTGTTGAGTTTAGTAAAGGATCGCGCCTCAGTAAGGGTTGGGGTAACCCGAATCATGGGGAAAGTTCGGATTCCTCAAATTTGAGATTCTTGGCTTGTGCATTAAAGCGTGATGCTTTTTTTGACTGAATCATTTCCCAAAAGAAACCTGCCGCATTTGCCACCTGGGATAC
>CAKZMA010000566.1 GCA_937127375.1 uncultured Coleofasciculus sp.
ACACGCTTGACTTGAAGAAGCTGAGGGCGAGGAGGGGCGATCGGGATTAGTTATAGAGACGCCAACAGAAAAACCAAGTGATCAATGAAACCATTAAGGCTTTCTAAGTGCTTCCTCCACCAGTTCTTCTGCACCTCTATTCATTTGCTCCTCTTGTTTTCGTCTGAGACGACGATAAATCCAGTCAAAAATTAGTGGATTTTTGCGGCGGTTATCGTAAATTTCGTTTTGTAGCTTGTAAGATTCTTCGGTAAGTTCTTGAGGAGTTAATTTCCCTCTAATAGTCTGATTCCACAGCTCTCTAGAACGTTCTCTAAGCCTATCTAATCTAGCCGCCGCTTCTGTATGCTCCTTATACTGACGTATTCCCAAAACCACAGCGGGGAGTAGCGGTGCTAGTACGACCAAAAAGAATTTTTCTAATGTAAGACCACCGATAAGACCAACTAAAAATACGATGACTGTCAATCCCACAACTGTGAAAACTCCCAAGACAGCATAGCGGCGGCGAAGTTCAGCATCCCACCAACAGTTTGAGCGTTGACAAATAAGGCGTGCAAGGTGTATCGGTAACTGACCAACACTAACGGGATACCAATTCTGAAGTTTTGAGTAATTAGGGTCTATACGTTTATATCTTGAAGACGCTTCCACAATCGCTTCTGGCGCTGGACGGCTTTCAGAGTTTAGTGTTGACCAATCCATTTGCAGGATATCGCAGTCAAATATCTGTTGTATTTTTGCTGCTTTTTCCTGAAGTGACTTTTGTTTTGGAGTAAACACGACACTATCCAAGATAGCAATAGTTATCCCCCAGAAAGCCACATAAACTTGAAACTTAGGAAATAGGGCAGCAAGCAGGGTTAACACAATTACACAGGGAACACTAAGAGTTATCAAAACTGCTTGAATTTTTTTAGCATCTGAATAGACTTGTCGTTGAGCAGCTAGGCGTTTTAGCTGTTTGTGGGTTAATTGTTCTTGAGGTATTGTGTTCATCGGTAGGAGCTGGGAAAGTATCGGTAGTAGCTTGGAAAGTTACCGTTGTAGACTAAATTCCACCAGTAAAATGCTTCTTTAATGTTGCCCCTGTTTGCGGCTTGACGTGCCTTTTCAGCACGGGACAATGCGGTAGAGAGTTTAAACCAAGCCTCGTTTAGCTTTGCCTGTGTTGAGCAGGCACTAACATAACCAGAAATCCCCTTTGGATCTTGCATCTGTGCTAACTTGAGGTTATATAGATGTGAAAAAACTCTCTTAACATCTATGTCATAAACAATGGCTGTTTTTCTTTCTGCATACTTGGCAATACGTAATTCCAAGTAAAAAGAAGAAATTGGAACCTTTTTATAATACTTCCAAGCTTTTATAAACCGAATGAGTGGCTTGAGCTTACCATTTAACCTTTGATCTACATCTCGAACATAAGCATTATGAGTTGCTGGACTTGAACGCATCCATCCACCAGAACAGTTAGGGATTTCATAGGTTATATAATTACTATTTCCAATTTTTCCTATACATCTTGCAGGTACGATCTCTGTAGACTCTTTAGCCTCAGTACCGAAAGGACATACAACGGCAGGACAATCTACATGGACACTTGTCAAGTAAAATCGTCTATTTAATGCATCTCTTACTTGAGTCAGAGCATTGGAAGAATTCCAACTTAACCTACTATAAGGGATGCTGGCAAAGTAATCTACGTCACTATACCTGGAAATACTTGTTCCATTACCAAATGAACCAGTACGGAAGAATTGGTTCAATCCAAAATTAGCTTTAAGACAATCATAAATAGAAGCCCTATGATTTTTTGCTTTTGTAGATTCATACTCTGAAGGAGTAAGCTTTGCGAGAAAATCTCTAAATCCTTCATTAATTGTTCTCGGCATTATACACCCCAAGGCGCTCACTTCTTCTAGTCTATCTCCAGTGAACAAGGGCTAAAAGTAGCGAAGCTAATCGCTCCCAATCACCCCCCTTTCTGAACCACTCGCCACGCAACCTGAGCGCCGATTTTCCCCTCGCGCACAAACAGGAACGCCCCTCTCGTCCATTCCTCCCCTCTGGGTTTCGCCCCGGTGAGCGCCTGAA
>CAKZMA010000567.1 GCA_937127375.1 uncultured Coleofasciculus sp.
TTTTTGCCCGTTACTCTCAAAATTAGATAGGATTAGAAAACTCTCAAAAAATTAACTCACTCAATTGTTTCCGGCTAGAGGGCTACAACCGGAATAATTTGGGCTTGACAATTGTAGATGCACCCCCATAATCCTTCTCCATCACTAGAGCATAAATCATATAAACTCTTTAATTTCCTAGACAATGGTCTCAAGACCTCATCAATTTCTTTTGCCATAGCGATACCAGATGGATAGAGTATCTGTCACGGTTGAGTTAGTCGGCTTTTGTAGCCTGTAATACAGTCGTATGACTTGTATTTTATCTTTTCGTATAATATTCTAATCCTCTCCTCTGATCAACAAGATGAGGCAAACTTTACTAAGTCTTTAAAAATGAACATCAATTCTTGATGAAGTTTTTAGCGCTTGAGGGTATAGTGATCCAATGGCGTCAATAATGTATCTTAACTTAACAAAAATAGAATAAATGAAATAAACAATAATGTTTCTCAAACAAATAGAGACACCCTAAGCTGTTATGCAAAAATACTTGAGCAGCTTCGTAGATACGATGAAGCAGGGGGAGCAGAGGGAGCAGGGGAAGCGGGGGGGAGATATTAGCTGCTGGCGTTATTTCTGCCTTCTTGCACTAGGTTGGCGTCTCTACATCACAACCAGATACAGGGAATTGTGTAGGGGCGGGTTTCACTACTATCGTTTCTTCTCTCACCCAGATGCGACTAAACCCGCCCCGACTCCCCTATCTCCCAGACGTGCCATGGCAAATCTCTACCAGTACCCTAGCTTTCACCTGGAATATATGGAATGAAAGTTTCATAGAATCTCCCTTTTAGAAAAAGGTAGATTGTCAATCCTGATACCCCGTTAATCCCAACGCCGTCGCTTCTTCCGGGGCTTGAGCCACCAGTCGATTACTCCGGAACACTAAAAAGTAAACACTTGCCACAATCAGCGCTATGCCAATCCCCCAAACACCGCCTCGGTAATCAGGGATAGACATACAAGCAACTAGGGCAAATGTGGCTAAAGCCAAACCCACAAATGCTCCCGCCGTTCCCAATGGGCTTTCGTAGGGTTTCGGTAAATAGGGATTCCCTTTTAGCTTCATGTAGCTAACCATGACCAAAATATAGGAAATTAATGCCCCAAACACAGCCATATTCAAAATCACAGCATCGACAGCTTGAATACCGGTACTCACCAGTAGCACACAGATAAATCCAATCGTCGCCCCGGCAATTAATGCTCGATGGGGGGTATGACTTTTATTCGTCACCGATAACCAACGGGGTAAATACCCAGCACGGGATAGGGAGAAAATAATCCGTCCGTAGGCAAACATATTACCGTGGAGACTGGCAATTAAACCACAAATCAGCGCCAGTGCTGTGACAATGGTACTGGTTGCGCCTGCGCCAAAATAAGCCTCTAACCCATCTTGCAGGGGAGCATCGGATTGTCCAATCGCCACCGCGCCCCCGCCAACACCGGAGTTAATCACTACGGTAAAAATTGAAAGAATAATCAGGGTAACCATACCAGAAATCATTCCCGTTGGCATATTCCGAGGCACATTATCGGTTTCCTCCGCCGTCATCGGTAATTGTTCAATCGCCAGATACAACCATATCGCAAAAGGAATCGCGCCAAACACTCCAAACCAGCCATTCGGTAACCAGGTTTCTGATTGTCCCGGTTCAGCCGGAATATTAAACAGCAGGTCAAAATTGAATTCACCCGATACCAGCATACTCACATAGAAGATGGCTAATACTGTCATCGCGATGATGGTTAGCCAAAGACAGACTGTCACACTCAGTTCAAAACCTCGGATATTAATTGCCAAAAAAACAGCGTAGGCAAATACCCAGATAAAAAAGCTGGGCAGATTGGGAAATAAGGGCTTGAGGTAATTGCTCAAACTGAACACCAGCGCCGCATTAGCTAGAACATATTCAATCGTGACGGTAATCCCACAAATAAAGCCCCAAAAAGGACCGAGGGCATAACGGGTGAACGAATAGAATCCGCCCGCATGGGGGAGGGCGGCTGAGAGTTCAGCACTGCTATAGACCAAACAGAGATACATAATTGCCATTAAGACAGCGGCAATACTAAACCCCCAGAATCCTCCGGCGGCTAAACCATAGTTCCAACCATAGAAATCACCTGAGATAACCGCACCAACCCCTAAACCCCATAAGAGTAAACTACCAGCATTTCCTTGAAGTTGTCGCCGTCTGATATAACCATTATTTACTGTTTCGTAAGTCGCAATACCTTGAGAATGTTGCATCGATAAACCTGATCCTCAACTGTTTACCTTGCACCCCAATAACCATTCATTCAGCTCAAACCTTTGGTCGGTTAAACTCACCAGATTGGGCGGCGTTGCCTGACCTTTTTTCCCCAGTTGAGAGGAAAAACGGATACCGCCTGTTCATTGCTGATTGCTAATTGCGAAGAACAAGGTCGCTTGCTTAAAGAGAAGCAAGTCTGATCTAGTTCTTTAACCACATCATTTCATTCTTCTGCTAAACGTAATACAGATCCGGATTGACAGTAAAGCTGGTTTAAGCGTTGATATAGAGGTGTTTGCTTGGAAAAATTAATCAAGGTGTATTACGCAAATCCGGGACTTAGCTTGATAGTTGTATGACAAAATGATTCCAGGCTGTCGAAGCGATTCATGCCATTTTTTTATCCTGTAACGAATAAAGCACCTCAGCTAAGTAGTCGGACTTTGATTAAATTAAAGTTAAAGGTTGAGATTAAGGAACACCTCGGACTTCGGCGTGAGGCTTCGACGGTGAGACGTTCGGCGAGCGCTCAGTCGAGCCGTCGAACGCTCTCCTTACCCTAGAAGTTGACAACAATTTGTCTATAATTTGACATCTAAGGACGATTATGATAAAGCTGGCTAAATGTTATAAGTTCCTAACAAAAAAACGCTTCTCTCTCTTGCATTTTTTGTTAGAAACGCTACAATTTTTGGTGAAAGAAATTAAATCGTCAACTCACAATAGGACAGACAATCAATTATCCCACCTGAGTTCCGAGAAAATTTCCCCTAACCCTGAAACCAATTAACACTCAGGTGAGTCGTCTCCAAACTAACTAAATTTGGAAAGTTTTTCCCCAAGTTAACCCAACTTAGATGGGGTAAATCTTCAACTGAAAAGATCGAGACATTTACATCACGAGTGAGATAACCTGTGACCACCAAAAAGGAGTTTAGGTAAACATGGATTGCCGTACTATTCAATTTTGCGATCGCGCCGCTCAAATCGATTATGTCCAACTCCAGGCTCTGTTTCGCCTCAGTGCTTTCTGGGCAAAGGATCGCAGCATTGAAGACTGGAAAATCGCGATCGCGAATAGTGAACCTGTAATTACCGTATGGGATGACCAACGCCTGATTGGATTTGCTCGCGCCACCTCCGATGGCATTTACCGCGCCACGATTTGGGATGTGGTCATTCACCCCGACTATCGCGGCGTTGGCTTGGGACGCAAGCTCGTCGAAACCGTCCTCAGTCACCCCAAACTGTGTCGGGTTGAGCGAGTTTATTTAATGACCACTCATCAACAAAGCTTCTACGAACGCATTGGTTTTGAATGTAACTCGACAACCACAATGGTGCTACACAATCAACCGCTCATGACTGCTCTGCCAACACCCGTTCGATCATCTCCGGAGTTGCTAGAGGCATAGAACATTGTAATCGGATACAAGTGTCTGTAACTGAATCGTCGCTTGGTTCTTTCCCAGGAATAGGTAATAGTTCCAAGCGTCCCTTCATCATCTCCACCAAGGTTTGCACCATCAACCAATTCATACCGGGTGAGGTTGTTGATGAGGTTGTTTCCTGTTCCTCTGAGTCATTAGTGTCGGAGAGTAAATCAACGGCTTCACTCCAAATCGAGTTGGGACATTCTACATCAATCCAGATATTCACCATCTGGGGGTTATCAGAATTGGCTGTAGAAACCTGAATCGTCCCTTCTTCCATTTGGGCAATAGTGCTGTCCACAATTCCCACTAACACCTGACGAAAACACCGGGGATCAGCTAATATTTCTATTTCTGGGTCAGGGGAAATCACTTTCAGCCGCAGATTACGATTCGCGGCTTGCATGTGGGTAAGGACTTCGAGTTCTTCAAAGCATTGGCTCAATTGCAGGGGACGAATCTCTAGACGATGAGTACCGTGTTCCGTTTTGGCGACAGCAATCACCTCATCTAAAACTTTTACCATCTTCTGCGCCGAGGTATGGGCTTGAGCCACGAATTCCTTAGCTTCTTCCGGTGAGTCACACAAATCGGACAAAATGAGCTGATGCATCCCCATCAAACTACTCAGGGGCGATCGCAGTTCGTGGGATGTCCGCGCCAAGAAGCCAGCTTTATACTGGCTCATTTCATGCGCCATTTGGTAAGCCAGTCGGGTTTGCTCGAGTTCCTGCTTCAGAGGCTGTAGTTCATCCTCTTTCACGGGTTC
>CAKZMA010000568.1 GCA_937127375.1 uncultured Coleofasciculus sp.
ATGGTTAGGGGTTCGGGTACTGCTTGTGTTCCCCAAACGGCGGCATCTTGCAAGGGGTTGTCTCTGCCTGCTACTGGTATAGAAAAAGAAGTCCTCCCTGATCCGGGAACATCAAATGTATCTGTCAAACTGCCGCTAATTTTTATGGAAAAGTCCTCGCTTTCTGAGTCGGGACTATCTCGAAAGACCGGGCTTGCTAGACTCCCCCCTACAGAACCTTCTTCGCCGCCATGGAACATTTTACCATTAACAGTATAACTGTCTAGACTCATATCACCCGCTTCCCAATTAACTCTGAAAAAGATTGAACCGGAAACTTTTCCCGTTACATCACCTTTTGTTGTACCTTCAGGGAAACCAATTATTCTTCCATCGTTTGGAAAAATAGCTAAACATTCCTGTAGCTTATCGTAAAAGCCTCAGACTTTTGAACTGTTGCTGATGTAACTCCACCGACTATCACAATGCTAGCAATTGCCAGCTTCTGTAGAAAATTGGGTTGACTCATGATTTTTATTCAGGGTGTAGTTTTTTATACTTCAACTTGAATTGCGGAATGTGTGTTATTTCTTCCGCTTCTTAGAAGACTCTCGCTTGAGTAAGGCTCCAAAGCCTAGGGCTGTTGCTGAACCAAGGATGGTTAGAGGTTCGGGAACCTCTCTAACTTCAAAATCTTTAGTTATAGAATCAGACGGATTGACTGAAATCGTATATTGAGCAGTATATTTACCAACCCCAAGTAATGGACCAAATATTAATGTACTATTTGTTGTTTTCTTGGTCGATGATTCCGGGAAAATCAGCGTATCTTTCTTACTTGTATTATCGCTAGATCCTACTATAGTTATTTGTTCAGTACGTACAGCTTGGTCACCAGCGGAAGAATTATTCCAATCAAAAGAACCCATTCCTGTTAAAATCACTGTGGTTTTTGCTCCAGGTTGAACAAGCAAATTCCCACCAACGGTTAAACTTTTTGCTTTAACATTTGTTATTGTTACAGCAGAAGCTTGATTTAATCCTAGTTCTAGAACTGTAGTTGTCATCAATGTACCAATAACAACAGAGCCGAGCAAACAAGAAAGTTTCATAGCCATCTATAATTCTTGGTGAGCCGTTAAACTACGCTTTCCCTAGTAGAGTATCGTAGATTAGTGTTTGTGAAGTAGCTATACACAATCTTCACTAAAACTTTATTTAGCCAATTAATTTTTATAATTATTACTGTAACGAAATTTTAAATACGCTGAAATTGTCTTGGTTAAAGCAAAACAGCAAAAGCTGTAAAATAAATTCAAGCTTAAATTTACACTTCTTCAATAAGTAGAATGGCTGAAACAACGTAAATACGTCGAAATCATAAGATTAAGTTATAAGAAAGTCCTTTAGACCTAGCGCTTAATCTTCACGTAATCTTTAAGAAAAAGGTCTTGACAATAAAGCCAGGTTAGCTTTCACATCCAGAATCACTGATTGCGATCGCGAAGCGTGTGCGAAGCACGTATCGCACTCCCTCCCCCAACCCGCCAAACCCCAACCCGATAGCGTTTCAGGTTTCAGTAAGGTAGCGATCGCGTCCTCAGGCTCTGTGCGATCGCGTTTTCCTGATCCAATTCTTTCCTCTCACTCACATTTGATAACTTGTAAGTGATGGGTTAAAGCCCTGGCGCTATTGTAATCCTTGCCAGTTAAAAGTTTTACTGGGGGAAGATTTAGTGATTGAGCTGCGATCGCCCTCGGATTTTTCATCGATTATCGCTTTGCAGTAATATTCCCCGGTGACAGCAGTCCCTAGACGACGAAACAACGCAATAACAACATTTTCAGCCTTTTCAGACCAGCTTCATACCAGGGAACCGCGTCCCTGGGTTTATCGCTTTGAGATTATTTAGATTTATAAGTTTTGCTTGGGTGGAATTCCCGCGATCGCACTCCGATTGAAAGGGTTGAACTCCAAAAAGCTTGTAGTCAATAGACTTTACACCAGTTTCAATCCCTGATAGGGATTCAGGGGAATTCCGAGACAAGATATACCAAGTTTGGCACATCTTTTTAGGTTTCAATCCCTGTTCCAAGTTTGACACATCTTTTTAGGTTTCAATCCCTGATAGGGATTCAGGGGAATTTTTGATATCAAAAATTTTAGGTGAGTTTCCGCTCTCCCTATCTCTGCCTGATGACTAAAACACCAGTCTCACCTGAGACTGTCAGAGGCTGAAACAAATTGAAAGTTAACTTTTAATTTAAACACTGACTTAATCCAAGTAAGGGGCTGAAACTCAAATATCAACCGGGTTGATATTTGACCATGACTCGCACGCTTGCAGGCGATCGCTATCCTAAACGAGCGATCGCACTCCCTCCCCCAACTCGTCAAACTCTCAACCCGACAGCGTTTCAGGTTTCGGTAAAGGTAGCGATCTTACCCTGATCGGCTCAGGTGGTACGGGCTTTTCCACTTTTGGAAATTTTGATATCAAAAAAAGGGATCATGGGGAGGTCAAAATTTGAGGCTGTAATTTTGACCTCCCCGAAAAAACACCTACTGGTTGTCGCATCATTTTTGATATCAAAAAGGAGACTTTCAGAGGCTGATAAAGTTTGATAAAATCAATAAAGTTAACTTTATTGATGTCCACCAGGTATATTCAGGTATATCCAAGTATATCCTCAAAAAAACTGTGATACCAAATTCGACGACAGGAACCCCCTTAGACTAATCAATTTTGTTACATCTTTGTTGTTAAATTGGGTGTTACAAACTTGAAAAAAGTCCTTGTTTGTGTCCCTAAAAATTCTATAAGTAATTTTAATGTATTCAGGATAATTAATGACATAAATGAGCTGATAGACTTTGCCGAGTTAATAAATCTAAAACACAGTACGCATAAAACTGAAACATTGCACCATTATCAACAAAATTTTGGTGCAATATCTGAGTAAAACTAGCAATTTTTGTATAATTGTATTGTTATTTTATAAGAAGATCTTATGGTAATTGAGTGCTAAAACTTGTGAATCTAACTATCAGGGAGCCACTTAATTACGGCATACGTTAACCTTTAATCATGGCAGTCTTGTACAGGGTATCTACCACTGGCTGAAATATCAGCGGAATACAAAAAAATAGCTCGAGACGCCATTCGACGAACGAGCCAACTGTATGTATAAACCTTTTAACTACATTGTAGGGCATTGCTCCTGTAGTACCTGCCATCTCAACACTTTTACCAATAAGCTGGACTGATAGTTTCTGGCTTTTGCCAAAGGTGTTGGAAGCCCTAGATATTCTGTGGACGTTCTGTCGAGTTGGTTGATCGGGCTTTCCCAAATTCCTGAGGAAAACCCATGACTGAAAAATTCATGAGCGGTATAGCCGTTTTGATGATCATAATACCCAATCCTGATCTAGCAGGGATTCATCAAAAGGTGAAGGAGATTGAACCTTGGCTTCGAGTTGGCGCTGCTACAACAACTACAGTGTCCCAAAGCTTGACAATTGCTAAGGCTTTCAAGAAGTCTGATAAGACTCTCAAGAAGTAAGAATCTCTTTCCCCTAGAACTTTTAGGCGATCGCTTGTTTAGGATAGCGATCGCACTCCCTCCCCCAACCTGTCAAACCCCCAACACGAAAGCGTTTCAGGTTTCGGGTAAGGTAGCGATCGCTCCCTCGTGTCCGATAGGACGTATCGCCTTCTCGTATAGGCTTACTCGTTCCTTGATGCTAGCCACTTCCGTTCCGAGTCGTTCTGGGCTTCCAACCCCCAGCCATCTAGCACAGCCGCGTGTCTTTGCTGCGCTTCCATTTCTTCAGCGGGAGTGCGATCGCGTTTCCTCATGCTCTTTTTCTGGGCAAGTTCGGCGATTTTTCTCTGGATTAGGGTGGCTTTGGTTTGCGTGGTTTGTCGCCAGTCTTCCCGGTGGATTGAATCGAGTTGTTGACAGATAGCAGCGGTGAATCGATAGTCAACCACCTTAGAACCGAGTGAGTCCAGATTCTCTCCAGCCTTGCAGCCGGGATTTTGACAGCGGGGAATT
>CAKZMA010000569.1 GCA_937127375.1 uncultured Coleofasciculus sp.
CATACCGTTGTTTATCTCGCGATCGCGCTTTGGTTACAGAAGCGTAAGGATATTCTTTGATACTCTCCCTGAGAGGGGTTTGGAGACCAAACCCCTACGTTAATAATTAACGTGATGCACCTCAATTAATCACAATTTGACTTAAATATGAAGGGGTGGCTTCGTCACCTTCAACCCGGCTTCTTCTTGCACGTATTCCTCAATGTCAATCGTGACCGGTTCAACCTTCCAGATATCTTGACAATACTCTCGGATTGTGCGGTCTGAGGAAAACTTGCCGGTGCGAGCTGTATTCAAAATGGACATGCGAATCCAATTCTCTTGATCGCGATAGGCGTGACTGACGCGATCTTGACAATCGATATAGGCTTGATAGTCGGCAAACAACAGATACTCGTCTTTGTAGAGGAGTGAATCCACAATTGGCTTAAACAAGTCCGGATGTTCAGGACAGAAGTCACCCGCAGCCATGCGATCAATTACTTCTTTTAATTGAGCATTACTATGGTAGTAGTCCATCGGATTGTAGCCCCGGGATTTCAAGTCATAGACCTCTTGTGCGGTTAAACCAAATAAGAAGAAGTTATCAGCCCCCACAGCTTCCCGAATCTCAATATTTGCTCCATCCAGAGTGCCAATGGTTAGCGATCCATTCAGGGCAAACTTCATATTGCCTGTACCGGAAGCTTCTTTACCTGCCATGGAAATTTGCTCGGAAAGATTTGCCGCCGGATAAATCTTCTGACCCAAAGATACAGAAAATCCTTCCATAAATACCACTTTAATCCGACCAGCGACATCGGGGTCGTTGTTGACCACTTTCGCAACAGCATTGATCAATCGGATCACCAACTTCGCCATATAGTAGCCTGGAGCCGCCTTGCCTGCAAAAATAAAGGTTCGGGGCATAATTTCGATGCCCGGATTGCGCTTGATCCGGTTGTAGAGGGTAATGATATACAAGACATCTAATAACTGACGCTTGTATTCATGCAATCGCTTCACTTGCACGTCAAACAAGGAATTTGGATCAACTTCCACATCATTAAATAGCAGAATATAATCCACCAACTCTTGCTTGTGCTGCTGCTTAATCGCGGCAAACCGTTGGCGAAACTCCGGATCATCGGCAAAGGCTTCCAGTTTTTGCAACTCTTGCAGGTGAGTCACCCAACTATCACCAATTTTTTCCGTAATCAAGTCGGAAAGTTCGGGATTACTCAGTAAAAGCCAGCGACGTGGGGTAATGCCATTAGTTTTGTTATTAAATCGTTCCGGGAACATTTCATAGAAATCGTGTAGCACTCGTTCCTTGAGTAATTCTGTATGGAGTGCGGCTACCCCGTTAATGCTATGGCTACCGACACAAGCTAGGTGTGCCATGCGGACGAATTTTTCGCCACCTTCCTCAATCAGGGACATGCGTTGCAACCGTTCCCCATCTCCGGGATATTTGACTTTGACCTGTTCGAGGAAGCGATGGTTAATTTCGTAGATAATTTGCAGATGTCGAGGAAGCAAACGCTCGAATAAGCTGACGGGCCAACGCTCTAGGGCTTCGGCTAGCAGGGTATGGTTGGTATAGCCAAAGGTCTGCTTGGTGATGTACCAGGCTCGGTTCCATCCCAATTGATATTTATCCACCAACAACCGCATTAACTCGGCAATCCCAATCGAGGGATGGGTGTCATTGAGCTGGATGGCGATTTTTTCGTGGAACTGGTCAAAGTTCCGGTGAGTGCGGCGGTAGGTGTTGATGATGTCTTGGAGTGAACAGCTCACGAAGAAATATTGCTGTTCTAGCCGCAGTTGTTGACCCTGAGAGGTATTATCGTTGGGATACAGGACTTTGGAAATATTCTCGGAGAATATCTTGTCTGTCACCGCTCCCGAATAGTCTCCACTGTCAAATACTTGGAAGTTAAACTCTTCAGAGGCACCGGCTCGCCACAGACGTAGACTATTGACCGTGTTGTTATGGTATCCCGGCACAGGGGTATCGTAGGGGGTTCCTAAGACTTTGCGATCGGGAATCCAACGCACCCGATATTGACCTTTCTCATCATGATACCCTTCGGTATGTCCGCCAAACTTGACGACAACGGTTAATTCTGGACGGCGGATTTCCCAGGGGTTGCCGAAACGCAGCCATTTATCCGGATGTTCGACTTGAGCGCCTTCTTCAATACGCTGATCGAAGATACCAAATTCATAGCGAATTCCGTAGCCAACGGCGGGAATTTCTAAGGTGGCGAGGGAATCCAAAAAACAGGCGGCTAAACGCCCTAACCCGCCATTTCCCAGTCCGGGTTCGGGTTCGAGTGCCATTAAGTCATCCAGCTTTAATCCGGATTCTTCTAGGGCTTGACAAACTCGGTCGTACATATTCAGGTTGAGCAAGTTATTGCTTAACTGACGACCCATTAAAAACTCTGCTGAGAGATAATAAACGGTCTTGACCTCTTTTTGCAGGTAGGTTGTCGCGGTATTAATCCACCGATGCAGCAAGCGATCGCGTACCGTGTAAGCCAGAGCCATGTAGTAATCGTAGGGGGTGGCTAAGAACTCGTTCTTGCCCTGGATGTAGTACAAGTTATCGGCGAAGGCACGTTTTAGCGTCTCCACCGTCATCCCGGTGCGATCGTCTTCTACTTGAATTTCCGGGAGGCAGACATTCGACTGGATGGGTTGATCGCTATTGGGTTCAAAAACTTGGTTATTCATAGACTGGTTGTTACTGATGACACGATTTAATATCGTTCCCCCTGCTACTCTAGTCTCTAAAATTGGCGATGCCAAGGTGTCAGACGTTGGGGTTTGCTTTCGCTCTATCCGTCAGCTTAACCGCGCCAGACCGCGATCCGGAACGTCTGTGTAAAAATCTGTTATGCCTTGGCGCGAAGACGTTGGTGCAGTCTTTTCCGCCTCAGGTGCGATCGCGCTCGTCAACTGCTCAGTATAATCTCTCCTAACCAAAAATTGATGTAATCCCCTTTTTAGCTGGGGGACTTTTTCCTTCTACCCCTTCTGCCCTAGAGCATTACTGAATTACTGTTCTCCCCGTTTTCTGTCTGGGGATAGATGACGGATCACCTTTTGGAGACTTCTACTAGCGCCACTTCCTACCCAACTTCTATTTTGTATGGATAGTTACCAAAACTATTTGTTAAATTTCTGGATTTTAGGCTGATTTTATATCAAAAGATACTTTATGAGGCTATGGAATTGATGTATCGTTCATTCTAGCTAATCAGTCTAGCTGTCAAATCATAATCATTGACTGAACTATCCTTCAGTAACATTCGCTACTTATACTTCGCGATTATGACTTTGGACAGAGGTTCTGCGGGAACATTTCTACTGACTGATGACTTGTCTTAGTTAGCGATTCGCGGCTCTGTGGTTAGCAACTGTTTATGAAATCAGGAGATAGGCAATTATGGGTATCAAAACTTGTCTGTGTTGTGGTCATCCCCTCTTACGCCACGTAAGACGGCAAGGTATTTATTGGTTTTGCACAGTTTGCCATCAGGAGATGATTCCCCTGAAGCCAAGCCAGTCACCTATTCGTATCGATACTCTCAAGCTTATGCCAAACAGTCATATTTTGCGATCGCGTCCCCTAGAAACCGTTCAATCTTAGCCTATTTTATGCCTTATAAGCTGTTCGGCATTTAAACCTTAATATCAATAATGGCGCAATCTTTGCCGTAGTGCGTTTAGCGAAGCCATGCCGCAGGCTTTGCATCTTGCTCGCTACATCAAGCATCTTGCTCGCTACTAATACCCAATTTAAATGCATGACAGCTTATTCTGAGTTTTCACAGTATATGGTATCTCTGTAGGGGCGGGTTTCACTACTATCTTTTCGGTTGCACCCAGATGTAACTAAACCCGCCCAGACGTTGCATGCAACGTCTCTACCCAGGTTTCTTAACGGACTAATCAACGGATCACCTTTTTCTTTTTGGTTAGCCATAATCCTGTAGCGAATGCTATCAGTCCAGCTAAACTTCTAGGTTCGGGTACGGACACTGGATCACTTGGACTATCGTCACCAATACTATCATCTGGGTGATCATGAATCTCGTCATCGGGAGTATTGTCAATTGGATCATCGGCAACATCATCATCGCTAGGTAAGTTTTCATCAACATCATCCCCTGGATTGTCCACAACTGGAGGTGTAGGAGGCTGCCAACGGGTTAGAATATCGTCGATCCAATTCGTGTAAGATGACGCACGGCTATCAAAGGAAAACTCACCAAAGGAAGAATTTAGGGCATCGTCAATATCAGAGGAAATACCATTCAGGTAATAAACTCGTAAACCAAAGGAAGTCACTCCTGCGATCGCGCCATCAATAAATGTGGGACTTCCAGAATCTCCTAGTGCTGAGTTAACTTCATTTAACCCCAAACCTAAGTCAGCATAATCATCGCCAAACCAATAGCCAAAAGCATCATTCGCGGCAAGTCCGTTGTCAAAGTCGTAAGCTAATAATGCGTCACTGAAGTTATCGGATAATAGTTGATTAAACAAATCCCCGGAAGCGTCATAACGATTCTGACCGGAACGCTTCAAGCCATCCCAAAACTCATTACCAACGTTACCATTTCCAGATTGACCATAACCTACTTTATCGCCAATTTTACCCACTTCGTTGTTATTTCGATAAATGTCATAGCGATCGACTGTATCTGGGGCAACATCAGTTAACTCTAAAATGGCAATATCATAACCATTAGATAAATCACCCGTCCAGTCATCATGAACAAAGATATCAGCAATGGAGAGGTTGACATCACCTGTGGATAAGTCAAACGTGGCTGTGCCATCCCAAACATCTAACTTCCCAAAATCATCAGTGAGGCAATGAGCCGCCGTGAGAATATGAGCGCCTGTTCCTAATAATCCACCTGTACAAGAACTTCCCCAAAAATCACCTAGAGAAAGTTGAGCGACGCCATCATAGCCAGTTCCGGGAGATACAAGATAGTCATCGGGATTGCCCGTTGTCCTATAGAGGGGCTGGACTTGTGTTTGAATTGAGGTATTGTTGAAATTCGCGGCTTTAGCGGGTTCAGTGATAACTAAAGGAGTGAGTAAACTTACGGTATACAGAAGAGTTAGAGACTTGAAGCTAGACAAAGTGAAAGTCATAGTTACACCGGAATGAAGGAGTCACGATTAAACGGTTCACTATCATCTGTCTCTGAGGGATTGACCCTTATGCACTTTTTTCAGAGTTGTAACGTTTATTCATAACCGGGATGAAATTTTTACCAACGTGCATAAGTTCCCACTGCTGAGAGATATATACTAGAAAAGTATGGTTTGGGTTCAAATTGGTGATGAATCAAAGCTGGAAATATTGGTGGTGGACATTCGCCGGAATTATTGGAATCGGCGGCGTTTTCGCGTTCTGGGATACGGCTGCTGTGGCTCAGATTACACCGGATACTAGCCTAGGAACTGAAAATTCCCTGGTTACGCCAAATGTAGATATCCAGGGACTTCCGGCGGATTTAATTGAAGGCGGGGCGACACGGGACGCGGCGTTGTTTCACAGTTTCTCAGAGTTTAATGTTGGCGAAGGATTGCGGGTTTATTTTGCGAATCCGGTGGGGATTGAAACGATTTTCAGTCGGGTGACGGGAAGTGATGTCTCGAATATTTTGGGAACGTTGGGGGTAGATGGGGGTGCGAGTTTATTTTTGTTGAATCCCAATGGGATTATTTTTGGAGAAAATGCGCGATTAGATATTGCGGGTTCGTTTGTGGCGTCTACGGCGAATTCTGTGGTGTTTGAGAATGGGGTGGAGTTTAGCGCCACGAATCCTGAAGCACCACCATTATTAACGATTAATTTAACACCGGGATTGCAGTATGGGTCGAATTCAAACGGACGAATTGCCAATGCTGGGAATTTAGGCGTGGGTGTCGGTGAAACTCTGAGTTTGTATGGCAATACGGTTACTAGCACAGGTAGACTGACAGCACCCGGAGGAACGGTACAGATATTAGGCGATCGCGTGGGATTGTTCGAGAATGCTCAAATTGATGTCTCCAGCGATATGGGAGGCGGTACGGTATTGATTGGCATAGCTGAGGAAGCGAATAACCTATACATTCCATCAGTTACTCATGCTAATCGAACCTTTGTCAGTCCTGATGCCATTATCAATGCTAATGGGATTGGCAATAGTGATGGCGGTAACGTATTAGTTTGGTCAGATGAAGCCACTCGTTTTTATGGCACGATTAGCGCCCGTGGGGGTGAAATGTCTGGTAATGGTGGCTTTGTGGAAGTTTCGGGGAAAGACGTTTTAGAGTTTGATGGATTAGTCGATACGACTGCCGCGAATGGAAGAACGGGAACACTACTCCTTGATCCGACAAATATCGAAGTTGTAGTTTTTGCCAATGAAACCGATAATTTAAATGATGTTGATGGGTTTGCTGATCCAGATATTGGGGCTGATGGTGACACCAAAATTAATGCGACGGCGATTAACAATGCTGCGGCGGATGTCGTACTTCAGGCGACTAATAATATTATTTTTAATGCCGCCGTTAATATCCGAGAATCTGGCATCGGACTGACCGCCCAAGCTGGCAACACGATTACCGTTAATCGACGCATTGCCACGCCGGGTGGTGATATCCAATTAATCGGTGGCATAACCTCTAATCATGGTTCTATTTTTATCAATGACGATGTTCGCTCTCGTGGGGGAGATATCGTTCTCCAAGCTGGTGGTGATATCGTAGTCGAGGAGGCGACAGTCAATACCGAATCGGGGTTTCTCGGAGACTCGGGAGACATGACGATTGAAACAGGGCGGCTAATTCTTCAGAATAAAGGACAGGTAGACACCAGTACATTTGGATGGGGGAACGCGGGTAATCTGGATGTCCGGGCGACTGAAATTGAAATGACTGAATCCGTGAACGCTTCATCTAATATTCTTACAGGTATTGGTGCAGCAACCAGGCGAGGTTCTACTGGCAATGCGGGTAAGATTACCATTGAGACCGAACGGTTAACCGCTCGAAATGGCGCACAAGTACTCGCAACAACATCGGGTTCTGGAAAGGCTGGAGAAATCATTGTCAGAGCGTCGGAAATTGAACTAATTGGTGACTTTCCATTAAATGGTTTTCCGAGTGGAATTTTGGCTAACAATCAACCAGGAAGCACAGGAGCCAGTGGTAAGATAACGATTGAAACCGAACGATTAATTGCCCGTGATGGTGCAGGGGTTTATGTTTCCACGTTTACGGGTGAAAATGGAGGGGAGCTAACTGTTCAAGCTTCTGAGATTGAATTAACCGGAACGGGCAAGATTTATCCCAGCGCTTTATCGGCTCAAGCGCATCCAAGAGCAACCGGAAATGCTGGGCAAGTAACGATTGAAACCGATCGGTTAATTGCTGGCAATGGGGGGACTATCACAACGGCGTCAACGGCTGGAAATGGTGGAAATCAGATAATTAAAGCTACCGATTTTATCGACCTAGCTAATGGCGGGTCTCTAGTGGCTAACGCGGCGGCAGGATTTGGTGGGACTATCTCGATTGAAACGAAAAATTTGACTCTTGAAAATGGGGGAATTATTAACACTAGCACGACGGGTCAAGGCGACGCTGGCAGTATTGCCATTCGCCAATCCGAATCCGTTACGGTAGACAAAGGGAGTGTGATCTCAAGTCTATCGTTTGGTTCAGGAATAGGGGGTAATCTTTTAATCGAAACGGGAACTCTTACGATTCGTGATGGTAGTGGTGTGATCACCAGTACGGCGGGTCAAGGGAGTGCGGGGAACCTAACAGTACAAGCTAAAAACTCGGTTAATGTAATCCGTGATGGTCTATTATCAACAGGTACTCTCGGCACAGGAACTGGTGGAAACCTTTTAATCGAAACCCGAAGTTTAAATGTCCAAGACAAGGGTAAAGTTTTCAGTAGCAGTTTAGATGCCAGTACATTTGATTTGAGTAGTCTTGACCCGAACCTTTATTCACCTGATTTGATTGAACGAATTCGGAATAATGTTAATATAGCTGCTCAAGGAAATTTTACTCAAGGGGATTCAGGAAACCTGAATGTTATTGCCACAGATTCAGTAAATGTGGCAAATAATGGTGTGATTTCGACACAAGGTCGGGGTGAAGCATCCGGTGGCGATTTAACCATAAATACCCAAGAGTTAACGGTTGATAACGCTGGTGCTATCGTCACGGATACCTTTGGTTCTGGCAATTCAGGAAACTTAACCATTAATGCCAACGATACGGTCAATGTTATCGGTTTTGGCAGCGATATTACCACTCAAACTCGTCCAGACAGTATAGGAAACGGGGGAAGTCTTACCATTACCACCGGACAATTAAGAATAGAGGATGAAGCCGCCGTATCCTCTGGCACATTTGGTCAAGGAGTGGGTGGAGATATTCAGTTGCAAGGGAATTCTCTGGAACTCGCCAATCGCGGACGTATCACCAGTCGCAGTGAGGGGTTGAACAATGCTGGCAATATTTTCATCCGTTTGAATGATGAGCTGCGATCGCGTCAAGGTCAAGTTGTGGCTACGTCCTTACAATTTGGTGGTGGTAATATCGATATCACGGCTCAAGATATCCTCCTGCGTAACAGCAGTTTAATTAGCACGAGTGTATTTGATAGTACAGGTGGCGGTGGCAATATTCAGATAAAGTCTAATAGTTTTGTGGCTCTGGAGGACAGCGATATTCTAGCAAATGCTGATGCTGGACCCGGAGGCGATATTATCATTAACTCCTCAGTATTTCTGGCTGATTTGTTTGCGAGCGATCGGGCGATTCCAGTCGGTCGTAATCCGGGTGACTTAGATCGGTTTCGCCGGAATGGTGAGGTCGATATTTCGGTGGACTTTGCTCAGATTTCTGGTAATCAGCCAGTTAATGTCGTTGATCTTGTCGAGAATGTGAATCGATTTCGCATTAATGAGCGCGTTGATATCTCCGCCGACTCTCGAACAGGTCGCGATGGTTCAGTTACCACTCCCGTACCTTTCTTTGGTCAAGGGTTAACCGCGTTACCGACTAATTTTGTTGATGCAGAACGCCTGATTGACCGTTCCTGTAATGCGGGAGGTGCAGC
>CAKZMA010000570.1 GCA_937127375.1 uncultured Coleofasciculus sp.
ACTAACTACGGAAGTCCGTAGTAAGACCCAACCTAGAACATTAAGGACAAATGACCGTTAACGAAGTTTTAGCAGGCACACTACGCCTAATCCGCCGCGCCTTTGATTTCGATCCGTCTGCCGCGATTCAATCCGAACTTAAAGCGCAACTGGCTGACTTTAAAGCACAGCTAGAAGTTGATCCAGAGGTTGTTAAGCTGCTCAATGAAATTGAGGAGTTAGCCGTCAAATCCCCAGTTCTCACTGATGATGGGGTGGAGATGAAAGATAAATCTCTCACCGATTTAGGAGAAGAGATTGCCAGGGGGATTAAAGATGAATCAGAGAGCGCATCGCAGGTTCCATAATCCATTTAGTTTAATGCGCTTAGATATTGATGAGATTGAAGCACCGCTAGTTATAATCGCCCTTGGGGTAATTCTAGCGCTCGCCACTCCTATTGTTGGGCAGTTTGATTGTGATGCCTTTGACACCGCTAGTACCCTGCTTGATATCAGTCAAGCTCTAATTACTGGCGGACTGGGTGGGGCGGTGTTTAAGCCTTTGCGCTCGCGGTAGTAATAGTTTGTTTTGACGACGTTGTAATGCTCCTAGCCCGGACAAACCGGGCTTTCTTCTATGGATTATTTCACTGAACTTTTCATTCAAACCCACTCAATTTGGCAGCAACTGGCTATGTTATACGGGCATGGCATAAGTCCAGAAGAAGCATACACGGCTTATCTGGAAAACTGGGCGTTGGACGAGCATCACTTTAGCCCAGAAGTGAGGGCGGCAGCAAAAATCAATAAATCCATTGCTGATCGCTTTCTGGCTTTGCCCCATATTGATAAGGTTACAGTTACCAGGGCGTTGGGAGGATAGGATGGTTTTGTGGATTGTAGGGGGATTGGTCGCGATCGCGTTCCTGATTGTAATCTATCCCCAAATTCTGTTTGTGCTACTGATTCCTTATTTAGTCGCCAGTTTTTTTGTAAAAGGCTTGCCCCCATTGTAATGATTGCGCCTTCATCGGTTAAGATGAAGGCGTATTTGATTGAGATTTATGGCGAAGTCCAAATATTCACAGGAAATACAAGAAATAATCTGTGAAGCGATCGCGACCGAGGGAGGCGATGAGGTAGGGTGGAGAGCCGGGGGAATATCTAAAGCCACTTTCTATAAATGGATTGAAGCCCATCCCGACTTTAAAGACGCAGTTGGGAAGGCGCGATCGCAGTTTCAAAAGCGCTGCCCAGCTTATCAAAAGGGTTTGGCGCTAGACCGCTTAACTGAAGCGCTAGAACATGGGCAACCGATCCATTGGACTACTAAAAAGTCAAAGCGGCTGGAACATTGGGTACCGGGAAAAGATGGTCAGCCTGATAAACTAAAATGGTATCAGGTGGAAACAACAGAAGAGGAACACACGGAACACCGCCCAGCGCCCAAGTGGGCAATAGAAAGGGTGATACCCAGACCAATAGAGGACGATGTAAATGCCGCGATCGCATTTTTAGAAAGGCACGGATTTAAGGTAATTGTGGATGGTGAGATCCCAACGATTAACCCCCAAAATGGCAGCGAAAGTCAGGGCAAACTCACGGGCGCTCGCGACTCCAACGGGCAGTCTTCCTGAACCTCAACCTAAGCAGAAAGAGTTTTTAAAAACAGAAGCAGATATTGCGATTTACGGCGGCGCGGCTGGAAGTGGGAAATCTCTGGCTTTACTTCTCGACTTTGCCAAGCCCAGGCTTTTAGAGAATCCTAACTATGGCGGTGTAATTTTTCGCCGCACCTATCCAGAAATTAAAAACGAGGGTGGCTTGTGGGATGAGTCTGGATTATGGTATCCGGGGATTGGGGCGAGCGCGAACGAGAATCGACTGACCTGGAATTTTCCGTCTGGCGCATCAATCCGTTTTTCCCATCTCCAGCATGAGAAGGATATATACAGGTGGCAAGGAGCACAACTGGAGCGCTGTGGTTTCGATGAAATTACCCATTTTTCCAAAAAGATGGTATTTTACCTGTTGACACGGATGCGCTCGCCCCACGGGGTCAAGCCCCAGCTAAGGGGAACGTGCAACCCAGATGCCGAAAGCTGGCTGGCTGAGGTAATCGATTGGTGGATTAACCCCCAGGGCTACCCTTATCCAGAGCGCTCTGGGAAGCTGCGGTGGTTTATCGTCAGAAACGATGAATTAATATGGGCAGATTCAGCAGAAGAATTGCGATCGCGTTTCCCAAGCTCTAACCCTAAATCCTTTACCTTCATCAGCGCCAAACTGACAGACAACCCAGCGCTATTAGAGAAAGACCCAAATTACCTAGCCAATTTGGAAGCCCAAGATGTAGTGGAGCGAGCGCGGCTTTTAGATGGTAACTGGCGAGTTAAAAAATCAGAATCCCGGCTATTCAAAGCTGCGGCTATTGATGCGAGCGCTCATGGGGCATGGGTTGAGCCTGTATTTGGGCGCTCATACTTAGTCGGAATTGATCCTAATTTTGGCGGGAATGATGCTTTTTGCTGTCAGGTGTGGGACATCTCGAATACTCCCTATCAATTGGTATCTGAATATTCAGCGACTAACGAATCAATCACTGCATCAATTACTGCTTGCAGTAAGTTGATAGAACAGTACAAGCCAGCATTAGTATCAGTAGAAGTCAATGGCGGCGGGCGCACGGTGCAAGAGCGCTTAATCGAGTTTCACCCAGGGATACGGGTGGAAGGAGTGAACACCACTAAAGCCAGCAAGGTAATTAATACAGACAGGATTGCGATCGCGCTTGAGGAAGGATTGATTCAGTTTCCCCCAGATTGGGGCGGAACTGATCAGCTACGGGCATTCTCAAAGGAAACTAGAGAAGCGATTACAGGACATGATGACTCGGTAATGGCGTGGGCGGTGGCGTTTGCTTATATTGAGGAAGCGCGACAACTGGCGATGATTAATCCTTTGCTTCTCTCGTGACTTGCTTCCTTTCTCTTTTCTGTCTAATTTCCGTTGCTTACGCTTAAGATTACGCTCATGTTTAGCTAAATGCTTAGGATTAGGATACTTAGAGGTTTTGACCCCATCATTGACGATAGCAAAATCCTTTAACCCTAAATCAATTCCAGCCACTTTACCAGGTATAGTTCAGAGTGTTAGAATAAATAAAGTGTCAAACCAAGCAAAAGTAGGAAAAAATTAATGAGATTTTCAGAAGAAACAATCGAACTATTAAGAGGGACTTATGTTATCCCTCAGCTAATTGATCAATGCACTAGCATTCTTAACCAGTTTTGTTTTACCGAGATTGATTTTTTGACGTTTGCGGTTAACTCTGAAAGATTGTTTATTGTTGCCGTTAGTTTAGGAATTATGGAGATAAACGATCCAGTCTTTAAAGAGATCAACGCAATCATTAAACCACAGGCTTACTTAGCGGAAGCTTATTTAGGGGTAGATACGAAAGATTACGATCGCGAAAATTTAATAAGATCTTTACCGCCGATATCAAAAAGCTTATTAGATTTAATAGACTTTTTGACAAAGGTGAATGAATCCCGGTTTAAGGATGACAATAATGCTTTTAGTTCTCCCGGTTTCGGCTCCTAAGCTGCGATCGGTCAGGGTGTCTTTAATGTAGTGTTGGATCTCAAAGGTAGATGAGGCATTAACTACGGAAATCCGTAGTGAGAAATGCTACGATAATGTCACGTTCCAAGTTTTTACCATGTTCACCGACTTAACCACTGCGCTCGCGATCGCCAAAGCCAACCTCGGTGTCACCGGAACAGATCGCGATGCTGAAATCACCGCTTTATTAGAAGCGAGCGCGGGAACAGACGCCAATGGCACAACCAACTATCGCCCTTACCTGGTGGCGGCTTACTTCTTACCGCTGTGGGGCGCGATCGCTAGGCAACAATTAATATCGGCTGATGGTGCTACTTGGCTTAAGCCAAAAGACTTTGATCCATTAATTACCTCTCTCCTTACTCTTCAAGAGAGCGCTGATTGTGGTTTGACTATTGACGAGTGCTGGAGTACAGACAATTTAAGAGAAAGGCTGCTCTGTGGCTGTAAAGCTGAGACTGGGGAGATAGCGGTGGCATTGCTTGGGGCGAATGTAATATGACGGAACTAAGGACAGATACGGAACTAAGGACAGATTCACTGGCGCTCGCGGAAACATTCGCGGCTATTTCCAATCCTTACACCGGAATAGGTACAACCCGCGCCAAAACCCAGAATGCCACGGTTAGCACCCGATTACACCGCCTATCTAGAGAAGCGCTAGAGGTGCTGCCATATAAGGATGAGCTTCTCGGAAAAGCTATTTGGTTGTACCCGGAATCCGCCGCCAAAGCGGGGTATGATATCCACATTGCCAACGACGCCACGGGCGATGAACTACCAGGCTTGATGAAACGCTATTTGGAAGAATTGGGAGAGAGAGAAGACCAAACCGAGGCTGAGGCTGAAGCCGAAATTTATGGGTTATTAGAGGCATTCTGTATCGCTTCTATTTTGGCACGGCAATTCGGCAAGGCTTACATATTGATGGGCATTGACGACGGTCAAGATTTCTCAGAACCTGTCGCTAAAGACAGTGTAAGAGCAATCCGTTGGCTCCAGGTGTACGACGGCTGGGAAATGCATCCAGAGTATGATGGGGTGCGCTCGCGGAAACCTACCCACTACCGCTTATACTCTTTAGACTCCAAACAATACGGGCAGAAAATACATCGTTCCCGTTTACTCTCGTTTTGGGGGAATCGGATTTATAGCCGCCGTCGTTTTCTGGGAGCAACTGACTACGGGGTTAACGATGATGGCGTTAGCATCATTCAAGCGATGTTTGATGCCTATTCAGAATGGATTCAGGGGGTCAAGTCGGGGTCAGCGATGCTGGCTGATTACGATGTTTTTACTCTGGGGATGAAAGGTTTGGGGCGGTTGCTCCTCGAGGATAAGCAGAAGGGGACGAATAAGAATCAGGAAGCCATAGCTAATCGAGCGCTCGCTCTTGATATGGGAAAATCGACGGTTCGGGGAATCTACTACGATTTAGAGAATGAAGAGCCTGGGGCTGTAACCCGTACTTATTCCGGTGCTGATGCGATTATGGAAACCTTGGAGAGGCGATGGGTGGCAGTATCGGGTGTTCCAAAGTTTAAACTGTTTGGGGAAATTGGTAGCCAGGGGCTAACTAATAATCAAGGATTGGCGATGCGCTCAGAATGGGCGATTTTAACTCAGATCTTCGCACACCGATGGATACCTAATCTCAAACGCATTCTCTCCTACGGATTTTTAGCCAAAGACTCACCCACCAAGGGAAGATTGCCTGATAACTGGTCTGTTTCCATTCCCTACGATTTACCGATGACTGATAGCGAGCGCATGGATTTTGAGGATAAAGCGGCAAGCAGAAGCAAGAAGCTTGTGGATATGGGTGCCATTACCCCAGAGGAGGTCCGCACCGGGTACGAGGGTGCTGAATTTTCTGGCGATTACGTTCTCACTACGCGAGAATCCTCGCGTAGTGAGAAAAAGCAACGGACTGATTCAACTGAGATACTTAGTGATGAAGAGTGGGACGCGCTCGCTGAGGTTAGTGCTGCTGACTTTGTTGAAGTCGCCAATAGCCTCACTTCGACTTCGCTCAGTGACTAATTGCAACCTATGCAAATGCCATGAAAAGCTTGCCAGCCCCAAGATAGACTAAGGGGATGGAACTGCTCAGACTTGATAAGTTTAGCCCGTTACCGTGGCAAAAAAAGCCAGACGGTAGATACTGGACGCACGTCACGCTAGGTGAAGTTGGCGTTCCTTTGACGTATCTATCTGTTGATGGCAAAAAACATACTGAGGTGGTGACAGAAAAGGGCTTATTTAATGATGATTCAGTGCGCTCGCTGGCTGGACTTCCTATCCTTTTAAAACACCCCAAAAACAGGCGATACAATTTAAATCGGGATGGATTAAAAGTTGGGCATTTACTGGGGGAAGTAGCCAAAGAAGATGGCAAGCTAATTGCTGAAGCTATTGTTGATGACTATCGGGCAGTTTCAATTATTGATAGCCTGTTGGCTAAAGGGGAAAGTCCGGAAGCCAGTAGCGGCTATTTACTATCTGACCTGCGAGCGCGGTCAGACGGCGTTTATGAGCAAATCAGGGGCGTATATGATCATGTAGCAACCCCGCTATTCCCCGGACAGGGAAGAGGTGGGCAGAACTTGACCTTAAGGTTTGATTCAGGAGACGCTGTAGTAGAACCGCTGTACTTTCTGTTTAATACTGATAAAAAGGAGACGGTAAATGTGAGTGATTTGATTGTAAGGATTGACGAAAAAGACCAACGAATACTCAAGGATGTATCAGATGAGGCGGCGAGCGCGATTAATGCGCTGCAATCCCGAATTGATACCCTCACCTCTGACTTAGAGGGAGTGGAACAGTTGGCAGAGGAATTACAAACGAAAAATGACCAACTCCAGGGACGCCTAGATGCAACTGAAACCCAGCCTCAGACAGACTCACAAGACATAGAGGAGCAAGTCCAGGCGCGGTTTGACGCCTGGAATGAGGTGATTCCGGTCGTTGGTGCGGATAAGCTCCAAATCGACGCCAAACTTTCCCCATCTGAAGTGAAAGCGGGCGCGATTAAACTCATCAACCCCAATCTCAATTTGGATGGAAAATCTGAGGGATATATTGAGGGATTATGGGAAGGGATTAAGAATCAGTCCCCCCCACGGAAAACAGACACTTTCCTGAACAATACTCGCACTGATCAGGGAGAAAAGAAAAATCCCGCGCTTGCATACACACAGGCTTATAAGAATAGGAGGCGTAATTAATGCCAATCACAAATTATGATTTAATGATTGACAAAGAGTACCTACCAGGTACTCTAATTACTGCAACTGGGGGAACAGTTCAGACCCGATTTAATAACACGGGAAATATCCTGTTTTTTGGCTTGGGAGTCGTTACGGGGAGTGGCGAGCGCGTAATCGCTTTGCCTAGCACCGCTAACGACAAATTTGAAGGGGTGCTAATGCATACCAACACTTACGAGGCAAGGGAAGGATACAGCAAGGATGCTACAACCGGGTACTATGGCTACCCAGATAAGCGAGAAGTAAGCATTATCCGCCCTGGTGAATTTGCTCAGGTAGCAGTTTTTGTTGATAGTGCGACGGCGATTAACGACCCTGTTTATGTTCGCTATTCTGCAACCCCAGGGACAACCGGGTTAGCCGGATGCTTTAGGCAAGACGACGGAACAACCACCGCTCTTGAGGTGACGGGCGCTCGCTTTATTAAAGTTGTTGCCGCTCCCACTGCGGGTGAAATGGCGATTAGTTGGGTTGAATTTAGTTAATTGGAGGTGAAGAATGCCTGTAACGTTTGACTTGTATGACGAGCTGACTCAACGGATGGACAAAATCCTTGAGCCTCGCTATCGCGCCATGTACTTTGAGAACGGCGATTTAATCCCAACGATGGCGGATTTAGAGCCAGGGGTTAAGGAGCTGGCGTATCCCCGCATGGAAGAAATCGGGGATGCTGCGATTATGGGAGATGCCGCTAGTGATATTCCCATGATCCAAATAACAGGGGACATTGACAGATACCCGATTTATATGATTATGTCCGCCTTCCCCGTTACTTTTCAGGAATCTAGAATGTTATCGCGATCGCAAATAGATAGCTTCCAGCGACGGATGACAGCCGCGAGACGGGCAATAGCCCAATACACGAACAAGGTTACGGCGTTGGGATTGACAACGCTTAATTTTCCTGGAGCGCTGACAAATTCGCTAATTACAACGGATAACTCGGCGGTAAATATTTACACGTCAGATTACCAAACTGTCCTAGACTTCTTTGTTAGTATAATTAGAAGCCTGACAGACAATTATGTGACATCTACGCCTACGGACATGGTTGTAAATGTCTCCGTTTGCAGTCGCTTAATATCTCTAGAAAACGCACAAGGTACGCGCAACGTTAAAGAGCGACTAGAGGAGATATTCCCTGAATTATTAATAACTGAAACCAAGGAGATGGAAGCCGCCCAAATAGATGGAAGCGGTATTACCAGACCGGGAACAGGAAAGGATCGGATATTTTTGTTTCCTAAAGAGGATATGGTATTGAACCGCCATATTGAAGCAACTGTGGCGGCGCTCGCACCTGAGGAATTTGTGCGTACAGCAACAGTCAAAGGGCAGCTAGCACGAGTTTACCCAATGTTTTCTTGTGTGTCTCCTTCAATTTTTGATTATCCTGATGATTGCCGCTATATCGATATCCCAGCTAAATCTTAATTATGATAGTAGAATTTAATCCCAAGTTAATCGGTATAAGCGGCAATCATGTTCTCAGCGGACAAGATGAAAAAGGTGGGTTTTGGCGAATCACGCTAAAGCCTGGATTAAATGATTTAAGTGACTCTCAAATTCAGAAGCTTAAAGCTTTTGACGGACTTGAATCTTACACTGAACGCAATGCAATTATTTTCAGGGAATCTGCTACAACAAGTTTCTCTCGGACGGCTGAACTAGAGGCTTTGTGGGAATCTCAGGGGTACACGGCTATCAGCAAAATAGCAACAGACTACGGTATTCCTAAGCCAACTACAGGATGGAAAGATGCAATCCCCTTGATTGTGCAGTACGAAGCCGAAACCAAGTAGTTAGACTGGCTATGGCGACAGTTACGGTAGATGCTTTACCAGAGATAACCTTTGATGTGCGATCGCGGCGATGGAGATACCGCGACTCAAAGGCATTTGCACCAATGGCAGCGGTGCGGACTCAAGCCCAAAGGTACGCCACAAGGGAAAAGCAGGTGCTGAGACGCATTGGGCAAGACTACTCTGAAGGAAAGATTGATTTAGAGACATTCCAGCGTCAAGCTGCCCAAACCGTCAAGCACATACATTTAGCGGATATGGTGCGAGCGCTCAACAAGCAAGAGCAACTAACACCTGACAAGTTTTTACTGGTAGCCCGGAATCTTAAACAGCAATACCATTCTGGCAAAGACCCTTTAACAGGGGATAGGTTTGGGCTGAAATATCTGGCTCAGGACATGGCGGCGGGTAAAGTATCGCCAGCACAACTACTCAATCGCCTCAGTATGTTCGGGGAGTCGGGAAAGGTGACATTTTGGGGGACAAAAACCGCGCTCGCGACTGGTGACGGGAAATCTGAAGCGATGAGGGTGTTGGGAGCGGCAGAACACTGCCAGCACTGCCCGGTATATGCGGCTCTGGGGTGGGTTCCTTTATCAGAATTAATCTTGCCAACTCAGCGATGTGAATGTCGCACCAACTGTAAGTGCAGTGTGAGGTACAGGTGATTACAATCTCTCAATCGCTTACAGGAGCTTTATATTTCCGCCAAGATGAGCGGGTAGTTTGGATTAGCCGTAGGGAGTATAAGGATGCGATCGCAAGCTTCAATCAGCGTTTCAATACCGATTACAACCCCAATCAGCCCAGAGATGCCAGGGGAAGATGGACTTCTGGTGGTGGCGGCAGTCGGGGGGGCGGTCGGGGAGGCGGTGGTGGCAGTCGGGGAAGTAGTCGGGGAGGCGGTGGTGGACTAGCCAATAAACGGGTATCTGAATTACAAGAGATAGCCAAAAAAGAAGGAATTGATGTAGAATCTTTATCCTACAAAAACCGTAAATCGGTATTGACCAAGGCAATTAAAGTTAATCGTAAAGGGCAGAACTTGAGAGAGCAGGGACTGTTGAAGGCTATTAAGCCTAAATCTAGCCTAGCCAAAAAACGAGCTGAACGGAAACAGCAAAATAATAAAAAAACAGAAAGTATTAGTGATCGTGTAAAAGCAACTAAAGAAGCCAATAAAAAAGCTACTCAAGAAAAGGCAAACAGAATAAAACCATGGGAAGATTCAGAGTACGATTCTTTAGATGAAACTAGCAGGAAGAAAAGAGCCGAACGCCAACAAGCGATAATCAATGCGCCATTGCCTCCACCCAAGCTCAAAAAATTATCCCAGGCAGAAAATGAAGAGTTAGATAGTTACAATAATATTTTGATGGAAAATACAAGCTCTGAACGAATATCAAGTCCAAAAATGAGAAACTTCATGGATGCAATTGGAATGAAAAACCACAATCAAGCATCGGTCGCTTCTAGGAGCTTAGGGCTAAATGCACTCAATCAGGAAAGGAAAAAAGGGATTTCATCTTCTGTGGATAAACTTGATCAAGAACTTAGAGTAGGTGGTGGGTACGCGCTGAGTTACGCCGGACAAATTGGTGGAAGATATGGCGAATTATACAATAGAAGAGTAGCGGAAAGCTTAGAGAGCCTGCCAACTAACAATATTGTACATATAGCTTCAAAAAGCTATTACACTCAATTACCCAGAATTGGGGAGCCGCTTCAAGTTAAATATTTAGCGGATAGAACACCTACCGTTTTTGTTGCCGAGCTGAAACGACGAAAACTTTTAGATGTGGACAACCCAGGAATTCCCGTGAATGCATCTAGGCAAAGGTTACGCACTTTGAAGGATTTGAAAGGTTTGCCGGATAATGCGTTTACAGGGTACAGATGATTACAATCTCTCAATCGCTTACAGGAGCTTTATACTTCCGTCAAGATAAACGGGTGGTGTGGATTGTACTGGAGCAATCACCGGGAAAATATACTGCAATGGTTCGAGATGCCAGTACGGGCAAATCAAAAGCTCTTGATTTTAGCAATCAAAAAGAAGCTGAAAATTTTGCTCAAGAGAGTTCTCAGGCTTATTTAGCCTCGCGCATTTTCCCTACTAAAAATGCTGAAACGCTATTAAATGACCTAGAGAAAGAAAATGTTGAAAGTATTAGATACGAGCTAAGGCGCAAAGGAATTACT
Source organism: uncultured Coleofasciculus sp. (assembly GCA_937127375.1). Taxonomy (GTDB): domain Bacteria; phylum Cyanobacteriota; class Cyanobacteriia; order Cyanobacteriales; family Coleofasciculaceae; genus Coleofasciculus. Next base: position 10,885 of record CAKZMA010000570.1, read on the forward strand.
GACACATCTAGAGCAAATATTGAACGGATTGACGACAATAGATCAATTCATCAATCTGTTGCGGACGCGGCAACTTATGACGAGACAAGCGTGTTAGCTGTGAAAGACAAACGGGGTAATCTACAGTCGGCATTAGCTTATGAATTAGTACCTGATTACGATGATAATGGCAATGAGCTTAAAGGGACTAAAGCTTTATATGTGGAGTATCTTGCAACAGCTCCATGGAATGCAGCAAGAGCAAATGATGATCGTGTAGTTAGTGGTGCGGGCGCAAGGGCGATAGCTGAAGCCGTAAAAGAAGCCGAAAAAGTCGGCGCTCAAAAAGTACAACTTACGGCTTTAGACGGGGCAAAACCTTTTTATAAGCGTATTGGAATGTCAAATGACAAATATGATTCGTTTTTTGAGCTAGAATTAGGAACATATAAGGCAAAAGAGTTAGTGGCAAAGTATGGTTAATGAATTTAGTAGTGCTTCCATCTATCCAGTAGATTTAGAGCGAACAGTGTGTAATTCTTTCAACCTAAACAATAAAGGACGCGCTCAGGTTGTTAAAGAAGCGAGAGAAGCTACTACCAAAAAAGGTTCAATTGTAGATTTAAACGCTTATGAAATCAACTTGAGAAAGGCGATTCATCGTTATATACTAACTTGATTTAAGCCTTAACAAGTTTTAAACACATTCAAGTCTTGACCCAACGCTCGCGCTAACCGACAAACCATAAACCAATTTTTGCAGCCGTACTTTTCCCACCTGGAAATAGTGGAAGAGCTAACGGATAGGCGCTCGCCTAGCTGTGATTGGTTTAATCCAGCGGCTAGGCGGCATTCTTTGAGTATCCTTGCTTGGGCACGATAAGCTTGAATCTCGGTCATTTTGCAACCTATGCAAATCCCTTTCAATACTAACATCGCCAGGGATAGGATTAAAAGATGGCTACTCCTTTTGCTGACCCTACTCTTTGGAATCACGCAACCTTTACGTTTGCCGTCCAGTTTGGCGCGGCAACGATTGACGAGCGCGGCAACCGAACGACGCCAGGAAAGACCTACGCCGTCACGTTCAAAATGAAAAAATCAGGCGGTAATAACCTTCAGCAAAAAGAGGCAGCAAGTGAGCTATCGGAGGTTTATAGCTGCAAGGTTGTAGCGGTCGATGGCGATTATGAGTCATTTCAGCTCCCCAACGAGATTAAGCCAGGGGACGTAGGAGAAGGAACGTTAAATGGGCGCTCGTGTCGAGCCACGATTAAATCGATTGCTCAATCATCAATTGTGTTAATCCCTCAGATACTGGGGGATAGTTGCACTTTGGAGATGGACTATCGGATCAGGAGAGGGTCAGCCGCGTGATTGAGTTAAAAGTGGATCGGGGTGAAACCGAACAGATGGTACGGCGGTACAATAGTCGTCTCAGAAGCGTTCAGCGCCCCCTGAGAGGGTGGGCGAATTGGCTACTGAGTGAAACTGAGCGCCAATTTGTAACCGAAACCGATCCAGATGGGCAACCCTGGGCAGCGCTCGCCCCCTCAACCTTGGCTCAGAAACGAGCGCTAAATTATCCAGATGACATTTTGACTCGCACTAGGGATATGCGCCGTTCAGTTCGGATTGTCTTAGCTGGGCGATATGAAGTGGCGATCGCGGTTGATTTCCCGGCACAATTTCACCAGTCGGGAACCGCCAAGATGCCACAGCGCCGTATCTTGGGACTTAATGAACGCCGGCGAAACCGCTTAGTTCTTAGAGTAAGGGGGTATCTAAGAAATGGGCGTTGATTTCACTGTTTGGGATAAAGCGATTGGTACTCGATTGCAACCGATTCGGGATGCGCTTGCCTCTATCCCAGTAGCAGCGATTCCCCAAGAAGCTGGAAAATATGGGGATGAACAGTTCGAGTCAATCGATTGGCTGTTCCCTGAGTACAGCGCCAGTTCCGATGGGAGCGATCGCATTCAACAGCTACAAGTTACCCTCATAATCCGTTTGCATTTCTCAAAACGCTATGCCAGCACCCCCCAGGAAAAAGCAGCATTAGAATGGGCTGAACAACAGCTTTTACTAATTGTTCCTGGCTACCGCCTGCCAGATACCCTGTCCCCCGTCAGGTTAGTATCTGGCAGGCTTTTTGCCCCTCAAAGGGGACAATGGTACAAAGAGCTGCGGTTTGAATTTAGCGCTCAGATTGTGCCAACCGACGAAGTTGAACCCGTCCCACCTGTGATCACGATTGGAGTGGATGATTCTTACGGTCAGTTAGTGGAGGTAACTCAGTGAACTACGTTGTAACTACGGATATCCGTAGTGATGAAACTCAAAGGAGGATTTATGCCTAATACAGGGGTAGTAGTAACCCAATCGACTGCTGAGGATCTCTCGTTAACCCGAACCTTACCCATTGCAGTGGTAGGAACTTGCTCAACTGGGACTTTGGCAGATAGTACCCCAACCCTGATTGAATCGAAGGCGGATGCTACTACCATTCTTGGTGCTGGTAGCGGCTCTGACACTTTGCCAAATGCGGTGGCGGTACTTCAGCGCTATGGCTGCGGGAAAATCATCGCGCTTAAAGGGGACAGCGGCGCGGCGACTCCAGCCGAAGGCGTGACAGGGGCAATCCCTCTGTTGGGTAACACGCTCTCAACCCTTGGGATAGAGCCTGAAATAATCTTAACTCCCACCTTTAATGACGCCACAGTGGTAACAGCGCTAAAAACCTTGTGTGACAGTATTCATGCGCTCGCGCTTATTAGTCCATCAGCGGCTACAACAATCGCTGATGTAATTACGGCTAGAGGCACTTCAACAGGAGTGGGGATTAAAGATCCTCGAATTGTAGTGTGTTACCCTTACATGAAAAATGCTGATACTCCCACAGATTTAGAAGAATTAACTCTTCACCTTGCCGGGGTGCTAGCTAATCTTGATAACTATGGACAATCACCGCTAAATCAGCCGCTTCTGGGGGTGGACAGCCCAGAAATTTCAATGACTCTTAGCTACTCTAGCGACACATCAGATAACGAACAGCTAAACGATAATGGCGTTACCACTATTAACCTTGACCCTGATGCTGATTACGTGATTTGGGGTGGGCGCAATTCAGACTATCAGGAGAATGAAACAGACGTATTAACTTTCATCAATGCGGTACGCGCTCGCGATAAAATCACCGAGTTAACTAGGGCTAGAGCAATTAAAATGCTGGGTCAAAATAGCAACTACACCACTGCATCTTTACTTACGGAAAGTTACCGGACAATGCTGAATGACCAAATTAGTTTAGGGGCAATTAAATCTTTCACCAAAGTAGCGATAAACGACAGCAAAACTGATTACAGTCAATTTAAGATTTACCACGATATAGAGTTTCAGCCCTGGACTCCCACCGAGTTTATTGGCGCTTCTGTGGCGATGACCGTTAACAACTAAAAGGTAAGAATATGGCTGTAATTGAATTTTTGATGGATGAGGGGGTAGACGTAAAGCTGTTGGATTACTTGGGCAATCCAGCCGATGCCAAGGGCATGGCAACAGAAATTACCCCGCCCGAACAAACTCTGAACATGGAAACTGATTTAAGAATCGGGGAAGGGGGAGAGGTAAATCGCCCAACTACCTACGCGGCGATGGAATGCTCAATGACACTTAAAGGAATCTCTAATCAGTTTTGGGAATTCACCTCGACCGCCCAAGCGCAACGCAAAGAGTTAACGATTCAAGTAACAGGGAAAGGGCAAGATAGGTACGATTCTACATCTACCGTGGACGTGAAACTTGTCATGAAAGGTTATGTCATGCGAAATGCCTTTTACTCATCAATAAGCGCAGGGGAAAAGTCAGAATTAGAATTAAGCATGGGGGTTAATTCAATTACTCAACAGATAGGCTCAACCACAGTAACCTTTGAACCAGCACTCAAAAAATATGAAATAAATGGAGTTAATCAATGGGCATGGTAAAGAAACAACAAAAACTAAAAACTATTGTCAAAGTTGGCGGAAAAGTATTTGTACAAAAACCGTTATCCGCGAGCGCCCACTTTGAATACGAAAATCGAAAAACAACTCAATCAATTCAGCTTGCTAATGAATGGCTGCTCTACGAAGCATTTGAAATTGATGGACATAACGTCATAGAAGAGGACTTGAAAGGGCTTAAGTTCCGCGAGCGCGGACGTTTGTTGCTTGGTGTGACGGCGGTAAATATCACGTATAACGATGACTTGCCCATGAATGAAAGCTCAGACTTTTCAGTTTGTGGTAATCGTTTTACAGAGAAGGAAGATTCAGGAGATTGCTTTAATGAGTTTGTTGCCAAATTCGCCCAAGATGCGCTCGAAGCTTATCGCTGGGTTATTCCAGAAATTCTACTTTGTAACAACAGAGAGATTACGGATACAGATTTTATTAAACTTGCTCCAGATGGTATTGGATTTGAAGGTGCAAACGCAATCACTCGATGGTTGCAAGCTTTTTTACCCCAAGCCCAAAGGAATTAATTTTAACCTTAAAATGGGCTGGATGGAGTATCAAAGATTTGCAGAATTTAGGGAAGTTTAAAGATATTCAAACTTGGATAAAAGCAATTATTGAAGCGATAGAGTTAGAACGAAAGGAATGGGAAAAGGCTAATAGTGGCAACCACCGAAACCATTAAAATTATCGCTGACACTGAAAGTGCGCTCGCAGGATTCAGTAAAGTCCAAGTAGCGGGTCAGCAGATGGCTGGACGGCTTCAATCTATTGGTGGTTCAATGGTTAGCTTAGGTCAAAAAGCTTCACTCATGACCGCTCCCATCAGTATCGGGTTTGCCGCAGTAGGAAAGATTGCAGGTGATTTTGAGAATTCCATGCAGCGGTTACAAGCCGTTTCAGGTGCAACGGGTAAGGAGTTTGAGAAGCTTAGAGACCAGGCAAAGCAGTTAGGATCAACCACTGAGTTCAGCGCCAAACAAGCATCGGATGCTCAAGGATTCTTGGCAATGGCTGGGTTTGAAGTGAATGAGATAACCGCTGCAATGCCGGGACTCCTCAACTTGGCGACCGCAGGACAACTAGACTTAGCCCGTGCTGCGGATATAGCCAGCAATGTATTGACTGGCTATGGGTTTGAGGCATCAAAAATCAACTATGTAAACGACGTGATGGCAAAAATTGCCACGAGCGCCAACACAAACATCAGCCAGCTAGGGGAGGCGATGAAATATGCCGCGCCAATCACTAAAAGCGCTGGGTTAGACTTTACAGAAGCGGCAACAATCATTGGCAAATTAAGCGATGCCGGGATTCAGGGAAGCATGGCGGGAACCTCTCTACGGGGAGCTATTTCCCGGCTTCTTAAACCCACCAAGGACACAACGGAAACGCTAAATCGATTAGGGGTGAGTGTGACGAACAGCAGCGGCGAGATGCGATCGCTGATTAATATTATTGGCGATTTAGAACGCGCCGGTGCCAACACTACGGATATGATCACAATCTTTGGTCAAGAAGCTGGGACAGGAATGTCTGCTTTATTGGGGCAAGGTTCAGCCAGCTTGCAGGAACTTAAAGATAAGCTGGACGCTGCTAATGGCTCGGCTACCAAGATGGCTGACACAATGAGAGGCGGACTTCAGGGGCAAATGGCATCAATGCAGTCTGCCTTGGAAGGATTAGCGATCGCGATCGCTGATACCGGACTCCTTAATATGATGACCTTGGGGATAGATTTAGCAACCAAAGCAGTCCAGGCGCTTGCTCAACTTCCCAAGCCAGTTTTACAAGTCGTTACAGGGATAGGGTTAGTCGCCGTCGCGCTCGGTCCGGTTCTGATTGCGACTGGTTCCGTGATTTCTGCTATAGGTACAATCGGTGCAGCTATCCCAGTAGTCACGAGCGCACTGGGCGGACTTTCCGTAGTAGGGGGCGGTGTGGCGGCGGTCTTTGCTGGGATGACCGCGCCCGTCTGGGGGACTTTGGCGGCGTTTGCCGCTCTGGGAGCTGGCATTGGGGTGTTGGCGGCAAATTGGGATAGAGTCACTCAATTTATGGGTGATGTGTGGTTAGGAATGACAGTAACAGTACAAGAATCTGCTGAATATTGGGGCGCGACTATCCGCACTGCATTATTTTCGATAACCCAGACTATCTCTAGCTGGGGGACAAGCTTGTGGAACGCGGGCGCGGCTGCAATTGGAAACTTGGTTGATGGGATGCGCTCGCGGTTTGATTCGGCTATCGCTTGGTTTAAGTCCCAACTCCAGGCGTTTAGAAATTTGCTACCCGGTTCCGAGCCACGCGATCGCTCCTCTCCTCTAGCTAACTTGGCGAGCGCGGGAACAGCTACGTTACAAAACTTTTCCCAAGGATTTGCCCAAAGTAATGCAGCATCAATTTTTTCTGGCGCGTTGGGACAAGCTCGAAATCAGTTAACCGTTCCTGTCCCTGCAGGCGCGAGCGCGGGTGGAGGTGGGATCGTTATCAATGATAATCGCACCATCCAAATTAATGGTGGTGCGACTGACAGGGGAGATGATTGGATTTTGGATGTATTGAGGAGAAGCGATCGCGAACTCCTGGAATTGATAGAGCGAGCGCAATCGCGTCTTAATCGCGGCAGAGCTTAAGCCTCACTGCGGATATCCGTAGTTAAAGAATTGTCTTATTCCGTTACCATCTATGACTACAATCGCTTCATTCCACACATTTAACTTTGACAGCTCCGAGATTACGGCGCTCGCGGGTTCAATCCGCTACCCCTACCAAAAAATAGATAAAATCCGCAACTACACCACACTACAGATAGCGTCTAAGTCTAGAGAAACCATCGTTATATCCGCTACATTTGAGAATGAGACCCGATTTACAGCATTGAACAATCTAGCACTGTCGCGAATTAAGGGTGATTTTTACGTTGGGACTAAATACTGGGGAAAATTCGCAATTAGCAGTGTTGACCGCCAAATTGACTCTTTAGGGCGCTCGCGAGCGCGAATAGAATTCACCCAAACAACACCAACAACAGCAATTGGTGATTTTACTCCGATTGCGAGCGCAATTGGAAATTACGGATTATTTGATTTTGCCAAAGAGGAATTTCTTGATTTAATGCAAGAAGCGCTGACCTATCCCACCGATGAAATTGCCAGATTACAGAATTTTCCCAAAGTACAAGACGGAGAAGATGATTTAATACAAATTACTTTAAGACTACGATTCAGTAAAGTTTACAATACTAATCCGCAGCAACGATTAGACACTTTAAGGACGCTCGCAGATAACTACACTTTTTATACCCTTACCATCAAAGGAACCAATTATGGTGACTATGTAATACAATCAATACGATGGTCGCAAACAGACACTTTAAATGTTACAGCAGAATTTTTACAATCCCCAACGGGACTACCCCCAAAAGAACCAATCATTAGCAGCTTTGTCGTTAACTCAGTACAAAAAGTCACAACACTCGCTCCCAATGTCACTAGCCTTAGCTACACTGAAACAATTACAGGTGGCGCGTCTATTCTAGAAATTGAATTCGATGCCCAAGCCACGGACATTCCTGTAGAAGGCGATTCAATTGAGGTTAAATTTAAATATGAAGGCGATTCAAGCGAGTTTAATACCGGAACACACAAATGTGATTATCCAGAGCGCAATTACGCCCCTGACACGGTAAGAGTCGGCGCTCAATCCTACGATTACAACTTATCTCTTAACTCACAAGAAAAAATAACTTACACAAACCAACAGCTTAATTTAATTGTTTCCCAAATCGCCAGTAATTTCAGCCTAACCCTTATTGGAAATATCAGTACAATAATTGCTGGCACAGCTCCCAATACAACTGATTTGCCCAAGGTAACAAGTAACAACGGGTACGCTGCATTGTTAGACGCGCTCGCCAAGGATTACGGTTATGCTTTTAGATTTAAATTTGGCAATTTATATTTTGAAGATTTTTCTGATTTAGAAGCGGCTGCGAGCGCGGGTATACTTTCACCGACTGACTGCATCAGCGCTCGTTTTACTCAAAAAGTAAAAGGGACTTATCGTCAGGCTTTTGCTTTATACGATAGCGGCAATGGCACAGTAAATGATACTGATATTCCCAATAATGATTATTTGGATTTAAGGCAAGAAGGATACTACGCCTCTCTTAATTCAGCATTAAGGCGTAGCAGTGGAGCGCTCAAAGAAACTAATCGATTTCGCCATACCGGAATAATAAATATCGAGGGTGATTATGATTATTCAGCCAAAAACAATTTAACCTTATTTAGCTTCGACAATGCCAATGATAATGGTAAATTTCAAATAGAAAAAGTAACTCACAGATTAAGTGCAACAAGTGGATGGACTTGCGAACTAGAAATTAGAAAAGTATCTTGAAGTAAATATCATAAGCCATGACTACTACCGTTGTTAAATCAGTTACCGGACGCTACCACCTCAAAATTGATGGTCGGGTAGTGGGTATCAGTAAGCATTTGCCCGATGACTGGAGAGAAGACTATAATCGCAATCAGCCCAGAGATGGTCGAGGTCGCTGGACTTCTGGTGGCGGCGGCAGTCGGGGAGGCGGTCGGGGAGGCGGTGGTGGACTGGCGAATAAGCGCGTATCTGAATTACAGGAGATAGCCAAGAAAGAGGGTATTGACGTAGACACCCTCTCCCATAAACGACGCAAGAGCGTGTTGACGGCTGCAATTAAAGCCAAGCGGAAAAACAAGGATTTAAGAGAGGAAGGGTTACTAAAGCCTGTCAAACCCAAGGGTGGATTGAGAGGACAAGCTAAATCTAAGACCAAATTTACTAAAAAACCTATTAAGGGAGAAGGGCTTACGGGAGACAACGCTAGCGTTGTTCGTAGCAAACAAGAATTTTTTAAACTTTATGATCAGTGGGAAAAAGAAGTGGAAACACAGGAACTAGCAACAAAAATAAGTAATTTGAATATAGCTGTTAATAACAGAAAAGAATCAATTAAAGAAGCTAAAGCAGCAGGAGACTCTCATGTTACTTTTTTTGACAATGTAAAAATGGATCACGCTGTTTTGCTAGAAAACAATAGATACCACAGAAAAAATAAGAGCTTAAAAATAGAATCAAAGGAAGGAAAAACAATCTATAAAAGTGATTTTATAAACCAAGCTTTAGCTACTGTAAGCCAAAGAGAAGACGGAAAGTATGTTTCTTCGGCAAGCCACTTGTATCGATTTGGAACTATAGAGGCAGCATTTAACACAAAAGCAGAGGCTAACAAGCACGCAAAAACATCAGCGGAGGTTTATTTAGCAACGAAAGTTTTCCCTATTAAAAAAGTGGAAGCTGCTTTAAATGAGCAGCAAAGTAAAGATATTGGCAAGCTTAAACAAAGATTGGCTGAAAAAAAAATAACCGATTTTTCTGGGGAAAATTTAGATAGAATTGTTGACAACAAAATAATCCATCGGGACGTAAGAGACGCTATTCAGTATGAAAACGCTAAAGCATTGGCGATTAAAGACAAATCCGGGAACCTACAATCAGCGATCGCGTATGATATAATTCCTTCGATAGGGCGCAAAAACCAACAGGAGACGGCTTTATACATTGAATACTTGGCGACTGCCCCTTGGAATGCCGCACGTAGTAGTGATAGCAGAGCGGCTAGGGGCGCTGGAGCTAGAGCCTTAGCGGAATCAATTAAGCAGGCAAAAAAAGAAAAGGCTGATAAAGTTCAATTGGTAGCTTTAGAGGGAGCTAAACCATTTTACAATAAGATGGGAATGACTTATCGCGGAAAAGAAGATGACGGTTATTTTGAAATAGCTGTTGACAGCTCACAAGCAAAAACACTTATAGAAAAATATGGTTAATTTAGATCGACAATCAGAAGGTGAGGTTAGTGCGTCCATTTACCCCATAGATTTGGAGCGTAAAATTTGTGATTATTACAACCTGGACGATGAAAGTAAAAAAGAAATTGTTAAAATGGCAAGAGAAATAACCCCAAAAACAAATGGAGTTAAAATAGACCGAAAAGTTTATGAGTTTAATTTAAATGAGTCTGTAAAAAAATATATTCTAGGTTAACGTAGTGTCAATAACTTATACCCTAAGCGCAAGCGCTCGCTAAACTCCTGGGTATTCCTGTTCCCCCACACCGGATCACGTTTGTCCTTGTGCCAATTCTGCTCAGAATGCGCCTTTTGATCGTGACATCGCTTACACAAGGGGAATACTGTCTCGCCAATCCTATCGCGCCCATACTGGGCATGGTGAACTTCCTGCGAGCGCCGTTTCAAGCAGCAGCAACAAACCCCACCAGTAGACTTATGAACGCGAGCGCATAACTTCCGGTATTTTTCTATATCTCCGTAGCGAACTGCCCAATTTAAACCCCCAGATGCTCTCTTAGCAGCTTTAGTCCTTCGTCGTTGAGCGTTTGTCCGGTGAGCGCTTCCCACTTTGCCCTTAGTTCTTGCGGTTGAGGCTTTCTTCCGAGTCCTTGCACCCATGCGATTATCTCCTCATACCAATCGGCACTTTGACTGGCGCTGTAACCAGTTAAGTCAATAAACGGAAGCACTACCACTACTGGCACATCTCCCAACTTTCGCACCACACAGGCACGTCCATCTTGTTCGGCTAACACTGCCTGTAACTGCTCTTGTTCAGCCAGCAATTTTTTAGCATCAATGTCCGCAGGAAATTTGGTAGCCGGGTCAGCAAGCGAGCGCCCCAAGAACAGCAAGTCCATCCCAGAAAGCAGGGCAGATGAGTCAATCCCAGTCATTTGTTTTTTGAGAGAGTGTAATCCCAGTGTGATTGAGACCCCGTACTTACGCCCTTCAAACGAATTATCTTCAATAATCTTAACCACTTCAAAGCGCTCATCATCGGTTAGCCGGGACATAAAGCCGACAAACTCATCACAAATGAAGTGGAACGGAAAAGCTTTGCGATCGCGGCTATCAATCCGTTCTCTCAGAAGCTGCCGCGCTCGCCTGAACAATGCCAGAATTTGAGTCGGATGGGTAGCCACGTACTTATCCAACAATTCATCCGCCGCTGTCCCCGGCAACCACTGAGATTCTTCCTCATCATAGTGGATGTCCCCAATTCTTAATTCCCCGTCTGGGTGGAACTGTAGAAACTGCAACGCCTGGAATGACAGGTAAGTAGATTTCCCCGAACCGCGAGCGCCAAAGACCCCTTTGCTGGCACACAAGAAGCGCTCGTCTAACCAAGAATAGTCAATCGTTGGCGCTAATTCTTCTGATAAATCCCCAAAAGATGACTGCTCACTACGGATATCCGCAGTGAGACTTGGAAAAGCAACTTCTGCCTCAAAAGTAGGCGGCTCAACCAAACCCTGCAACCCAAACTGCTGAACCCATCGGGGTTGCTCCCACGGGGGAAGCTGCTGAACAAACGCGGCTAACTTCCGGGTAGCCTCAATCTTGCCCACACTGGAGGAATAGGCGATCGCATGGGTCATCTGCTGCTTAAGTTCCTGCAACTGTCCCGCGTCGATGGATTGATAGATTTTCTCTTTGCGGCGTTGCAGGTGAGTACAAAGGGTAAATGCCCCGGCACTAACCAGCCCATAACCCAAAGACAGGGTTTTCGCGATCCGTGACGCCTGGGGGAGAAGCAGAGGGGAGAATGTTCCCGCGATCGCCCCAGCAGCAAATATCCCCAGCACCGCTCTCTCTACCCGGATTAATTGCTCAATTGAGGCTCTCTCAATATCAAACAACATCCTCCGGCTCCCTTAATTTCAGGATTCCACCAGTCACCGGATCTATCAAGCGAAATAAATGGAAGGTCTGGGCGGTATAAATGCTCAATCCATTGGCGCTACTCCAAGCCCCAATCAGGCTGATACCCATTCCTTCAAAATCACGCCATCCCCTACAGTATCTAAGAGATGGATCGCGCTCGCCTTCTTTTGGCGGAATACACTTAATAATCTCACAATCGTAAATTAATATGTTCATATCCCAATGTAAACTCCACAGATAACGGCAATCAAAAACAAAGCGCCGAGCGCGATCGCAGGCATAAATCCTACCACTGTCTCATGGTAGTAACCTTTAAGTTTTAAGCCTGACCAATTAACCAAACCAGCAACGGCTATCCCTGACGCGATAAACAGTAACAGCAGAAAAACTCCGCCTCTAGTGCCTGGATACGCTGTCCCTAAAAAAGAAAGAAATTGGACTAGCGCAAACGACGTAAACCCTAGCCCAATGTAAAATAAAATGTTCATGATTATCAAAAATTCACAACATCTTGTGCAGCCATAAATTCAGCTTCATAGCCAGAATAATTGGCTTTATTCTCCGCTACTCCTAAGCCATATCGCATTAAAGTCTTACCGTGTTTGGCTTGTAAACGCTGATATTTACCCTCAATCCCCATCATCTGCTTAGAATGCTCTACACGGGTTTCCAGGGTGGCGAGCGCATTCTCAGCCGTCCTCAATGTATGTCGCGATAGTTGCCGCAATAGATAGGTTTGAGCTTCCGACTTACCTGATTCCTCAGACGCTTTAATCACTGCCTGGGGGTTGGTCTTAACCGGAAGCGATGAATATTTGACGATTGCCCCTCGGTCATTTCCAGCAATGCGAGTCGGGTCAGCGCCACTGGCTAATTGATTTGACTGAACTAAAGCCCCAGATACGCCAGGAAACAAACTATTAAGTAATCCCATTATTTACCTCCACTAACCGAACGAACAAATACGAAGCTTAACGAACCGACGCCAAATGCGAGTAAGGAAAGTGCGAGCGCCACCTGAACCATATAATTCCATTTGTATTTCTGTTTAATGATTTCTTGGGTGCGGATTATGGATTGAGCAGTGTCAAGAGCTGCCTGTAATCCTTCAACAGATTCCATTGAATCACTGCCATCGAACTTCAGCTCCCCGGTTGGCAGGAGATGTAATTGGAGTCTCTGCTTGGTGTCTGTTGGTTCCATAAATCATCATTCCCAGAATGCAGAAGAGAAAAAAAGCGTTTAGGTAAGCGAGCGCGAACATAAATTTATTCGGTCGCATCTGGCGGCTCAACAGGGAAAAGGAGACTACCGAGTTCATCACCATATTGGCGAAAGGTTTCAGCATCTGCTTTTTCCTCCATTAGCGCTCCAGCTACCGAATTCATCACTTCAGTGGGGGCGCTGCGAATCTCATCGACAATCGCCTGCGAACGCGATTGAACCCAGTTACCCTTGTGCGCTTGTAATTGACTCTCTAAGCTTTGAACTTCGGATTCACTTTCACCTGCGGCATGAATTACGGCATCTTGAAAGTTAACGGGTTTAACTCGCCCTTTCTTACGTCGGCGGCTAACTTTTCCGTTTTTATTGGCTTTAGCCAGCTTCCCCTTGCTCTCTTCATCCCAAATCAGCTTGGCATCTTCAGCCGTCAGGTCTGAGCCGTAATTATACTTAGCCGCAAGCGTTTCGGCTTGATTGGGGTCTTGTCCGTTTTGCTTAAGTAGTTCTCTAAGTGTTTCCATGATTAATCCTTGAGCTTAAATGTGATGCGCTCGCTGGCTAATTTGAGCCATGCTTGCGCCTGGACCGGCGTGTAGTAGTCGTCTTTGCGGATCGGAATTCCAATCTCTTTCCCCCATCGCCTAATGGTGGATTCGGAGGGAGATGGATCAAGGCGATTAAAAGCATCCAAAATATCGGCTCCTGTCACCAATGCCCCGGAGGTTCCCAGCATTTGAACGAATGAATCAAACCCTTTAACTCGGTTGATATCAGATAAAGTGATTCGCCGTCGCCCGTTAACTTTTCGTAGTTGGGCAAAAGTCTTGACCATTCTAAGATTGCCGACACCGCCCAAGTATTCGTTCTTAATGCGCCGCCATTGGCGCTCGCTGATCTCTTCTCCTACTGTGTTTTCGTAGGCATTTTTTAGCGATTTCTTTTTTGCGTCCATGTTCGTGTCATACGCTATGCATCTTAGAAACTTCGAGGTTTTAGCTATTTCGGTCAATCTATGGCGAGCGCATTGTTAACGGTAGAATCAGACTTTTAAAGTTCCGCCACAGTTTGACCGCCGCAGAAGCCTTGCTGCAACTAGATTTCTTGCGGACATAGCGCCACAGTTTGACCGTCCGCCGCAGTTTGACCGCTTAATCCCATTTAAAAACCCCCTATTAATGGGGGCTAGTACCTATGGCATTAACTTAGGTCAACCTTCTAAGCTCAAGCTAATCTCTGTAACTACCTCGATTAACTCTGGGTGCTTGTCAATTAATCCTGCCAAAATCTGAATACTTCGATTTGGGCTGCGGTGAGCCTTACCTTGAAACCCCCATCGCCTCACCGATAATTCGGAAACGCCAAATAAAATAGATAGCTTTTGGTAAGACCACTGGTACTTGTCCTTTAGCTCTAATGGATTCATGATTTATGTAGCTCCTAAGCATGGTTTAGGGGTCAGTGCCATTCGTGGCACGGGCGAGCGCTTCCAATCTGACTTATTAGCGCTCGCTTTCATGATATGATTGTAAACCATAAGCTGTTTTCATATCATGAAACTCAAACTTACTCGCAAAAGATTTTCTGCTCAACTGCCAGACACAGACATAGAGAGGCTTGTAGACCATTGCATCCTAAATACTGTCCCCATAGCAGAAATGGGCTTTCTGATTATCCGTGGCTGGCTTGAGAAGCATCATGGGGAATTAGTGGCGTACTATGAAAAACTTGCTCAAGAGCAGGATGATTCGATGGGTGCGGTTGAGCATCGCATTTTAGGGGAGTTTAAGCGGCGTGGGACTGCACTGACAGAGGCAACTAGCCAGGTGGGACTAGCTCTCCCCATCTATGACAATCGCCGCCTCATCGGACACGCTCACAAAAATGACGTGTCTAAAGCAGAAATGGCACGACAGATAATAATCCCCTGGTTGGATGCCAACCAAGGAACAGTCGACCGATTTTATGAAAGGGCGATGGAAGTCACTGGAATGGGTGTAGAGGAAGCGCGAGCGCATTTCAGAGAAGCGTATCGACAAGCTAGCCGCTCTAGTTAAGGCGCTCGCGCCATAATATCAGTAGATTACCACTTTTCGCATTGCTAATTTTGTGGATTATTCAACGAACAATGCAATTTAAACAAGGACAGAAAAAGAGATGTTGCTTTATTTTTCTCAACTTAACGCAAAAAACACCACAACTATCACCAACAACAGAAATCCCACCCCAACGCACCCGCAGCCGCGCTTAATATTAGCCTGCTTTTCTGCCTCTATACCGCGCTGTACGGCGCGGGCTAATCGGTCTTCTTCACTTTCAGCCATCGCTTACGTTCACTTATTTGTCAACACTCCACCCAATATCCTAGTTTTGACTCTCCAAAAAATCTCTCACCTGAGATTCGTTTAGCGCTGCCACTCCTGCATAATGATCGTACCATCCCTGACTTGATGGATAGATTTGATAAGCTTCACTTAAGAAATACTGTCGCGTTTGGTCTGCATCCTCGTCAGTTACGGTTGTCAGCGGCATGGATTCGTGATAAAATTTACTGCCTCTGATCTGAAACGCCCCGAAACAGCCGCCAAATATATTTTTCATCGCTATTCTTCCCCCACTTGATTCTTTCTTTTTCTTGTGACATACTCGTTTTTCCCTATTAAATCCTGATATTTTCCCTCTCCAAATAGCGATCGGTGACTATTTTGCGAATCAACTGACTAGAAGATATTCCTTTGCAGTTAGCTTCACTTCTCAGCTTTTCCTCAATTGATAGATAAAGTCTTACAGAAATGCGATTACCCAAAGGTTCCTTGCCTTTTACAGCAAATTTCCCTTTAATTCTGGGCTGTTGTTCTTTCATTTCATTGAACTTAGTATTACCCTCTAACTATATCTAAATCCACGTCCGCACGGCAATTACCATATCTTATGCCACAATTCCTCTCTAATCAGGACTACAAATGCCATGCCTCCCGAAATTACCATGTCCGCACGGTAAGATAAAAATAGAGCGCTCAACATAGAAGCGAGCGCCGAACTAGAAAATTTACTAAATCTATCATGACACAATCAATAGCGAGGGTACAACCCTACCCTCCCCTTGACCCCAATTGGCATCCGATGTTTTTGCCGTGCGGTGTTTATCGCGGTTGGCAGATGGAACTCATCCACATAGAGGATGGCAACTACAAGGCAGAAGTCCGTAAAATGTGGACATTTGAAGTCGTAACCTCCTATCCCAAAACCTTTACAGCGAAAGAGAAAGAAGGCGCAATCGCCTACATGAAAGGACTAATCGACTGGGATGAAGACTTCTAGGACCCTAGGCTAATTTTTTGCATATTCCCCACCACAAACGGTGGGGACACACCACATAATAGAAATCATGAATCAACAACCGCAATCAACAACCTACACAGTCCCGGAAAAGACGAAAGACGGGCGCACGTTCGATAAAATTTACCCAGAGCTAATAGCCCCATTCCCCCCAGAAGCGCATAAAGAGAGGGTAATTGGGCGCAACCGCCAAGGGAGAACGACGTACTGGGTCTATCTGCCTTGGCAAGCGATTCGCGAGCGCCTAATCCAAGTCGTAGGTGTTCAAAACTTCATTTTTGAAACAATCGGATATTGGTTAGATGAATCGGGAAATCCTGTAATTCAGGTACGGCTAAACATATTGGGAGTTGTCAAAGAGGCGCTTGGATTCCATACAGCCCATGAAAAGTTCGGCGGGAATAAAAGCCAAGTAACACTGGCAGACGCCTACAAGAACGCGGCAGAGGAATTTGGCATTGGAGCATACATTGATGATCAACCCTTCACCATTCGATATCTGTGGCAAAATGCTACAAACCAAGAAACCAAGACAATTGCTCAAAAACTAGCTGGGCAGTACGGTTTAAGGCTTAAGCAATTGCGTCAAGAAGCGAGCGCGGTAACAATATCAGACAGCGAAAGTCTAATTGACCAAACCAACTTAGAACTGAATCGCTTGGGCTGGTCTAACTCCCAGGGGCGAGAATTTTTGGAGAAATGTTACGGGAAGCGATCGCGCTCGCAGCTTTCCGTAACTGAATTGACAGATTTTCTTAATCGGTTAAAAGCGACTAACTCAGTTTAACGATCACGACTTGAGTATAAACCTCACCCAATCCTGTACCGACCTCAGCGCCTAAGCTGCGGTCGGTAATTGTATCGTAAATCCGTTGCTCAATCTGGAATTTTTTCGTTGAAGTCTCAGAAAACGCAGCAAACACCCAACTATCTGTCGTTATCGACTGACCACTTACCGCCGCCGCATTTAGAGTCTGAGTCGAACTTCCTTTAAAAAACGAGTTATCGGTCACGTTGAACAACCGCGCCTGGTGCTTATCCACCATAGTCGCTGGAACACGAGCAATTAGAAGGTAGCCACCTGCATTCAAATCAAACGTTGAATCGCCATTTAAAGAGCAAAAACTTTGCCCAGCCTCCTCAATATTGTTCAAGTCACGCTTCAACCAAGATCCGGTACTTCCTGTCCCGGCAAAACTGGCTTTATAATCCTGAAGCACTGCCACAGACACTTTATTAAGCAAAGCGAGCGCACCCGCTCCATTTGTCCCTAGCAACTTATTTGCGACTAAACTTAATCCCGCGAGCGCATCTAAATTACTGTTACTTGCCTGAAAGGTGGATTGAGGAATATTTACAACTGCCGCTGTCCCATCCCGCCCAATCAATACAGAAGCGTCCGCCGCAAGAGCAGCGAGCGCATCTAACACAGAAGAATGCGCCTGGACTTCCTCCCCAATAGTCAATCCATCTATTTCCGTTTGGATTGCGTCAAGTTGAGCTTTTAAAAATGCTGTGCGAGAAGCGAGCGCTAGCAACTGCTCATTTGGTGGCTTAGTCGTGTCACCTCCAAAAGCAGTTTCCCCAGAATCAATCTGCCTAATTCCGGATGGGTAAGTGCCACTTGATTCAGGAAGATCAACCATAACTCCAAGTCCCGTCATATTGGCTAATCCCATCATATTTGAGAATCTTCACCAACGGCACCAACGATAGCACTTGCACGTTGATTTCTGCCCTACTCCCCTCACTGCGGAAATCCGTAGTGAGAATTTTTAACCGGGAATCTGAGTTAATCGCCTCACGTACTGCATCCTCTATTCCAGACAGCTTGTTTTTTCCCAGAAAGCCCGCGAGCGCATACTCTAGCAAATATTCAGCAGCATCTTGAGGTGTCATGGCTGAAGTGTCAGGGTAGGTCTCACTACGGATATCCGCAGTGACAGGTTGCCATCTTACCCGCAATCCACCATTAAACTCAACCCCAGTTACCACGGCGCGAGGTTCATACGTGGCGATCGCGCTCAGCACCATCTTTGTGGCTTGCCACCGATAATCCACTTCATTTAATCCCAGCAAGGAATATAAGGGGGTTTTAGTGGAATCCATCAAAACTGACTCGATACTGGCTTGAATCTCTGCATCACTCATCTTGATTTCTCTGCTATAATCTGCGCTAATCTAATCATCATTTCTGGGTCTTTTTCTATCATCTTCTCTACAATTTGCTGAAAAATCTTAGCGTCAAATACGTTAAAATTCAAGTTCCCTTCAACGACTTGAACACCTACCTGATTATTTTGATTTCCCCCAAATGACAACGTTTGGTCAATCGCTCCGGGCAAATAAAAACCGAACAAACGCTCCTGAATCTTTTTAAAAATTTTAGCTTTGTCGGCAGCGCTTAACTCATCAATACAGATTTTATCCAATAGCTCTTCTATTTTTTCATCTATTTCCTTCAAGCTGCATACCTCTATTTTAACAATTTTCCCGTTGTTTAATTTCCCTGATGTATTGTCCATGATGCTACCCACATAACTTTATTCATGGTGGCAACTTTCTATCATATTTTCAAGCCTTCCGATTTAGCGTATGCAAAATCAGCCGCCAATTCAACAAATAACTTGCGTTTTGCCTCTAGGCTAAGGTTTTCCCTCGTAATACCTAGCACGTCGAATACAGACGACAAGTAGCGCTCGCGGGCTTCCTTGGGCAATGCTTCTATTAAAGCTAACCATGTATCCCAAGATATCTCCTGTGAGCCGTCAAGCCATCGATACAAAGAGTTATAGTGCATCCCGGACATTTTGGCTATTTTGCCCTTTTGAATACCGAAATCATACAGAATGTTGTCAAACTCCTTTCTTAATTTTTCTTTATTGATAACCATGCAATACTCCTTATAATGTATGTATACATCAAATATGATGGATACAAATGAACTACCAAGAACTTGCCATTGAAAACGAAAAGCTAAATTGCGAAGTTTTTCGCCTGCGCTCGCATTGCGAAGCGCAACATATTATAATCCATAATCTTCTCAATTTGGTAAACAAATCTCCGATAAAAGTCCCAGCAAATATTACCCTAGAGGCGCTCGCGATTATTTATGGAAATGAACAGCTTGAACGTTCAACAACACAGGACTAATAATATGCAAATACAACTTGTAGGCGAACTGGATATTCCTCAATCAAAAGAGAATCAGTTCTTGAATCTTAGCCCTTACGACCTCAAAAAACTCAAAAAAGCCAAACTTATTAATCTTGAGTGCTATGTCTGGCTTGCCATGCAAATAACGTATGGGCAAAAAACCAGCATAAAGATTCACCTAGCCTCTTTTTGTGATCAATGGAAATTGGCAGATCATGAAATGAGTTTGGCGCTCGCCAAACTTCAGAAAAAAGGATTATTAGGAAGCGAACCTACTCAATTTATTCAGATTGAGTTATTTGAACCTGAAGATGAATACTAAGCCGCACTTTGACCTTGTTCAGCGGACGCTTTCGCCTTATCCTTTTCGATTCGGCGCGAGCGCATTATGAGGATTCCGGCTGCCACTTCCATCGGGTTCAAGCCAACAAGCAAAGGGCTGTACACAGCCAGCCTCTCTGACAAGGCTATTAGCACTGACATTGATGGTTCGCGATCACCTTTGATCCACATAGACCAAGCGGCATCGGAATACTTTGACAATCTGACGCGATCGCTGTACCGCATCGATAAAAATAAATCAATCCGCTTCCGGGAAAACTCCAGTGTGTCTAAGGTATATTGCATTTTTTCTCCTGCATTACTTTACAATACGTGAAGTATACTCTACGATAGAGTAAAGGACCCAAAGTCCACCCTAGACATGGCGAAGCTTCCCGGTGCAAACGGGAAGCCTCAGTTGATTTATCTGCTAATTACCTCAATCGCCCAATTAGCTAGGCTTCGTGAACTCACGTTTATCAAAACTATGAGCACATCAATACTATGAGTATATCCAAAAATCCACAAAATCGGCAAGAGCGCTTTATCAAGTTCACAGAGAAAAAGGCGCGGGAATGGTTCAAAAAGAAACGCTTAAGCGTTTCTGCTTACCTATTGCTTATCTGGGAGCTGACAACCCCCCCAGATAAAGCTTTCGTCATTCCTAATGTCCGTAAGTTTTGCAAACAATGGAAAATTCCACGCGCCTCATTCTACAGAGCGATAGAAATCTTGAAAAACGAGGGCGAGTTTTACTGGGAAGCCACACACGGCATAGTCCTCAAACCTTTTGGTGAATTGAGACACTTGTCTCAAGATGAAACAGTGTCTCAAGTTGAGACACTTGTCTCAAGTCGAGACAGACAGTCTCAAGTTGAGACAGACAGTCTCAAGTTGAGACAGACAGTCTCAAGTCGAGACACTGACATATATAAGGATCGCGAGCGCGAAGATCTAATCAGATCTAGATCAGATCTAGATCAGATCTCCCCCCTAACCCCCCAAGGGGAATCGGAAGGTGAGTGTGTTCCGGTTTCTGTCGAGGTTCTAAATCCGGAGCCGGAGATAGCCAAGCAAAAAAACACAACGCCACAACCCGGACCACAACCCGGAGCAAGCGAACAGTTAGAGGACTCCGAACAGAAACCAAATTCAGTTTGTCCTGAACAACCAAAAAATCTGGATGAGACAAAAAGTTCCGCCGCGCCGCGTGATAACACAGGTTACGTAGATACGAGCGCACAAGAGCAAGCACGGGGACAACGGTCTCGCGAGCGCCTAGCCAAGAACATCCAGAACAACCAGGAAAAGGTGAATGAACTTGTAGAGAAATTCGAGATGGGAGAAATCACCCAGTTTCCCCGGCGAGAATTACGGCTAGTAGCAGGGGCGGTGATTGGGGAATACGTGGATCTGTATCGGGAATCCGGGGATGTGTGCTGTTCCCGCCCAAATGACATTGATTCTGGTTTCGCGGCGTATGTGGAGAAGCGATTGGGATCTAAGATTCGCGATCGCGCCAACGCCATCTCACGGATTCGCAATTGTGAGGAGACTCCAACCCGATGGCGTGAGTTGGTGGAGATGGTGGAGGGATGGCAGCGATCACGCGATCGCCAAATCAGCCCAATGAGTTCAACAGAGTTTGACCCTGAATTTTTACAAGCTTTATACAACGCATAGGAGACGACACATCATGGCTATTAGCATCAAGGCTTTTGACCAAGGACTAAAGCTTCTTGAAATGAATTATGAGCGCGAATTGCCCGAACCAATCAAGAACATCTGGTTTCAGCATTTAGACCAACATCTCACCGATGAAGAGTTTTTAAGTGCGGTTAAGCACCTCATTCTGAATAATCGATTCATGCCCACTGCCAACGAATTGGTAGAACAGGCACACGGAACCAAGGAGGTACGGGCTACTGAGGAGTGGCAGATGGTGATTAAAGCGGCACAACAATGGCATTCCATGGGAATCAGCGAGCGCGGATCTGAAGCCTTAGCTTATCTCTCTGACCGTGCCAAGACTGCTTTGCAAGCGGTTGGTGGGATTCATGCGATCGCTGTAGCTGATTCCTACCGATTGGGACATTTAGAGCGCTCATTTACGCGGGTTTACTGTCAGAGTCGCAAGACGGATGCCCGGATGCTTCCGCAAGAACAGCATAAATCCACCCAGAAGCCCCAGGAAGGCACGGAAACTTATGCGCCTATGCCAGAACACATCAAGAAGCAAATGGAGGCGTTAAACGCTCGCTGGAGCATGAGCGATTAATTTTTGCAGATATAACACCATAAACGGTAGATTTACATCAGGAATGAAGCGAATGAGTAAGATTCAATGGACAGATGTGACGGATAACCCAATTCACTTAATTAAGCCAGACGGAAAACATGGAGGGCATTGGTGCAAGAAAATTAGCCCTGGCTGTGCTAATTGTTATGCAGAGGCTCAGAATCAAAAACCTTTTTACGGTTGGGCTTCTATGCGTCCTTATACCGGGAATCGCCCTACGCTTTTCTTGCTCAATCTGGACATTCTTAATAGTTGGAGTCGGCAGCGAGCGCCAAAGAAGCACTTTGTCTGTTCGATGACTGATCTATTTGGCGATTGGGTGGCAACAGAATGGCAGTTTGAGATATTTGATGCGATGGTAGCTGCACCTAAACAGACATTCCAAGTTTTGACCAAACGTCCTCAGATTGCACTCAAATCAATTGAAGAATATTGCCAAATAAATGGCTTAGAAAAACTACCTTCAAATATTTGGGTAGGTGTATCTGTAGAGAGCCAACAATATGCAGATGAGCGCATTCCTGTCCTTTTTCAAGTTCCGGCACATATCCGTTTTTTAAGCGTCGAACCCTTGCTAGAGCAAGTGTTTCTGCCTTTGGAGAATATTAGCTGGGTCATTGTTGGCGGCGAGTCAGGGAGCCATGCCCGTCTTTGCCGGGTTGAGTGGATTCAGTCCGTAGTTAATCAATGCCAAAAATCAGGCGTTCCGGTGTTTGTTAAGCAGCTTGGAGCGCGTTCGTCTATTACGCTTCAAGATTCCAAAGGTGGAGATATTTCAGAGTTTCCCAAGTCATTACAAGTCCGTAACTTCCCAAAATTAAAAGTAGAGGTTTAGAGATGGCGCGTAAGAAATTAACAGGAATTCAACAGCGAGCGCAAAAAGCGCAAGATTTGTACGACTGTGCTGAACCAGGAATGCTGGCTGTAAACATTAACGGAAAGGTTGGCATAATTACTGATAAATTTATCAGTCCAGGAGGAATGCCTCATATTTGGATGCAGTATCCAGGGTCATTAGCGATGTCCGAACCCATGGATTTAATTGCCACAATTGAGAAAAAGCCAATTGCAGTCATCTTGTTCTCAGGTGGCGGTGGTGTGGAAGCTGGAATGATAGAAGCGGGAATCGAACCCATTTTAGCGGTGGAGTATGACCCAGACAAACCGGAATTATCGGAAGCGCTCGCGGCTTCCCATGAGGCAAACTTCCCCCGGTGTAAGGTGATTCGTTGTACTGTGCAAGAGTGCGCGGCTAAAAACTTTAAAGGATTTCCCCAAGAGCCAGATATTTTATGGGCATCCCCGGTGTGTGCCAATTTCAGCGCTGCCAAGAATGGCAAGGAACAGTCAGGGGACATTGAAGCGGCAAAAGCTGTCATTGCAGCGATTAAAAAGCTCAAGCCCAAACACTTTTTCTTGGAGAATGTACCATCTTACGGGCGCTCGCAATCTTGGCAGCAAATAGAGTCGATTCTGCCAGTTATCGGATATCGAATTGGATCGGCTGTGATTGATATGTCCGATTACGGCGTTCCCCAGGCGCGGCGGCGGTTTATCGCCTGGGCTTCACGAGATAAAGAACCGTTCCCTCTTCCTGAGTCGCAGGAGAAAAAGACTTCATGGTATGAAGCGCTCGCCGATCTAATCCCCGATCTACCAGAATCCCAATTGCTTAAAGGGCAGCAGCAATCCGTGGACGAGTTTCTTGAATCTTCTAATCAGCCTACCCCTCTGCTGATAGACCGATCGGGTGGGCGTGCTCGTTACCGAGCGGTTCCGAGTTCCAGGTCAGCCAATACCATCTTGCGATCGCACTTCACTGATGGAAAAGGCGGCAATCGCACCAAGTTTGCTGATATCTGGTTGCCTGATGGTACAGTCAAATCGGTGTCGATTGAGTGTATGGCACGGTTGCAGAGCTTCCCGAAGTGGTATCAGTTTCCAGACCAGGTAGCGATCGCTGGCTCAATCATTGGGTATTCTGTGCCGCCTAAGTTTGTGGAGCAACTGGTCACTGCGGTCACTGCGGTCACTACGGATATCCGCAGTGAGCATGAAATTGTGCTTGACGAAATAGCTGAAGTTGCCAAAGAAATGGAATGCCCTAATGCCATGCCTACTCTGGAATACGGCGGTAATGGAAATGGTAATCATGCGCTCGCGGTGCAGACTTCCAGTAAATCCGATGAGCAGTACACGCCAGATGTGGTGATTGAAGCGGCGCTCGCGACCTTAGAAGTAATTGATTTAGACCCCTGCTCAAGCTCCAAGACTGAACCAAATATCCCAGCCGCCAACCATTACACGAAAGAGGATGATGGGTTGGAGCAAACATGGGCGATAGGGGACGGGCGAATTTATTTAAATCCCCCTTATTCAGACACCGCCGCTTGGGTTGACAAGCTTATTGAAGAGTACGCGCTCGGTGCTGTAAAAGAGGCGGTGGTACTGGTTAAATCTGCTACCGATACCCAGTGGTATCAAAAGCTTGACAAGTTTCCCAAATGCTTGTGGAATGGGCGGTTAAAGTTCAAAAATCCTAGTAATAACGGTTCGCCAGCACCATTCGCCAGTACCGTTTTTTACTTGGGCGATCGCCCAGAACGGTTCCGGAATGCGTTTAGTCCACACGGGCGCGTTCACGGTTTACCCGATTTGCCAGCGCCAAACTATCCCAATTTGGGAAAAGTTTTAAATGGTGCTGCTGTTCCGTGTCCTATAGAAGTGCTTTCTCTTCTTTCTTCCAATGATTTTATTAAGCACAAAGATGAAGCTTTTTGTTATAAATTCCTTAAGCTTGATCAGGCTAATTCTGTTGCTATTGGACATTGGGAAGGCAGTCAATTCAATGTCCCTTATGAAAGTCTTTCTGTCTGTCATCTGTATGACAGCACGGGGTCGTTGCCTCAAACAGTAGCCTATTCCACTGCTTTAAAGGCATTGAAAGGGAGTGGAACGGATGAGGTTGTTGACGAGGCGGTGACAAACAACTCTGAGCTAGATGGTGACAATCTAGCCGCGAGCGCCAATCAGGTACAAACTGTCGAAACTTCTTGGGGGGTTTTTCAATGGAATGATGAAGTCCTTTTGTGGGCTTCAAAAGATCACAAAAAACGCATTGACTGGGAGGGTTTGGAATGCTTGATTCTGGAGGAAAATGGCTCTCAAAAATTGGTCATTCCTTACGGTTCTCTTCCGATTAATAAAGATGGGTCAAAGCCACCCGTTGAAAATGCAAGGTTTCGTAAGCCATGGTGGATAGGTGGAGAGGAACTTTATGCTGCTCTTTCCCTTGCTGAGATTCGTCGTGACGGTGGAACCCAACCCCGTGAGAAGCTGGATTTAGCTCATGTTGCTACTCTCAAAGAGGCTTTAGAGGACGGTGCGGAACTGAATCCGGTGGCAGTGTTCTACGACGGCGAGAGTTATTGGTTGGCTGATGGTTTCCATCGCTGTAAAGCTAGTCAGGATGCAGGTTTGGATGATATTCAGTGCATCATTTACCAAGGAACACGCCGCGATGCAGTGCTTTATTCTGTGGGTGCTAATGCCGAACACAAAGCCGCAAAACCTCGCAGTCGCAATGATAAGCGCCGTGCTGTAACTATGCTGCTTAACGATCCGGAATGGTCAAAGTGGAGTAATTACGAGGTTGCTCGACAGTGTAAGGTCAGTGAGAAAACGGTGCGGAATATTCGCGCTCGCCTCACTACGGATTTCCGTAGTGAAAGCCGCACTTATACCACTAAACATGGGACTACCGCGACCATGCAAACCGGAAATATTGGTAAAGCTGAAGGGGCGAGCATATCAGGCAGTAACGGTAACGGCAACGGAAAAATTAACCGCCCCGCTAATCGTTGGTATGGTGGTAAATGGCGGATCGGGAAATGGATTGCTTCTCACTTTCCAGAACACAAGATCTACGTCGAACCGTTCGGAGGGATGTGGTCTGTGGGACTGCAAAAACCCCAGTCTGAGATTGAGATCTACAATGATATTCACCCACTAGCGACTAACTTTTGGACTCGTTTGAAAGAGGATTCAGAGCGATTAATTCAGTGTATAGACGCGATCCAATGGAATGAGGAGACGGTTAAGTGGGCGAAAGAAGTAACTACAGACCCGTTTGAATCCGCTGTTAAGTTCTACATTCAATGTCGTATTGCTTATGCTGGTGGTGGCACCGGTTGGGGTTCTGGGTATAGCCCCAAATCTTTTGATAAGAAGGAAAACAGCGATCACTCGCATCTAATCGCGATCGCCAACCGCATTAAAAATCTGCAAATTTACGGGGAGGACGCACTTGATATTATCCGGAAGTTCGATAGCCCTGATACTCTCTTTTATTGTGATCCGCCTTACGTGAAAGAAACTCGAAATTCTCACACACCCTATGAGTATGAATTTGATCGCCACGAGGAGTTGATTACCTTATTAAGCTCAATTCAGGGAAAAGCGATTCTCAGTGGGTATCCTTCATTCAAGTATGCATCACTGTTATCTGGGTGGGACCGAAAAGATACTCAGGGTATGACCACAAGTAGCAAGGATGCCATGGAATGTATTTGGATCAAACCTACCGAACCTGCCATTAATCCAGATGACTACGCGATAACACCATTTAGTAACGGCAATGGTAACGGAAAACCCCTTGCTAATTCCACAGACAAAATGGATTCAGGGGGGCAAGTCGAAGTCAAGGATGCTACCGCTAAACCTGCCATTAATCCAGATGACTACGCGATCGCCTTCCTCTCTAATCTCGATTCAATCAAGACCGACTTACTGAAAGAAGCTCGTGAGCGGATTGACGCTATTTTGCAAGAACGTCTTGTGCAAAGATAACACCATTTATGGTTAGTACATCTGAACTGTGGGGTAGGCTTCCATGCCTACCCAATTATCTATAATAATAAAATGAACAAACGCACCGATTATCACAGAGAATACTATCAACAGAAACGTCGTGCTAAGGAGGGCAGAACACCTCAAATTACAGCTCAAGAGCGGCGGCGCACCAAATTCTTGCAAGAATTTCCAGGCTACTTTGACTTGTTGCAACAGATGGACGAGCGCGATCGCACGATCATTTTGGGATATTACGTGGAAGGTCGCAGCTTGGGATATCTGGGGGGGTTGTTTGGAGTGAGTCGGCAGCGAGCGCAAGAACTGCGGGATAAGGCTTTGCGGCGATTGCGAGAAATTTTTACTCAAAATACTTGACAGTTTTCAACAGGCGGACTACTATGAAAATATGAACGCTACAGAGGACGCCACAGATGCAATATTTCGACAAGTACCAAAACAAAGATTACACAGTAGACGAGTTAACTGCCATGCTCAATGGGCAAATAAAGCCTTACCCTCAGGGATGGTACGATTCTGAAGAAGACACACTAGAGTACCTGAATTCAAATATTGAGGAAGAGTTTGAAGACGCGATCGCATACCTAAACTCCCCAGATGGAGAAGATGACGAGATTGACTGGTCTCAATTTTCTATGTCGGTTAATAAATGGGAAAATTTGGTTAGAACGATTTGATGAAAGTCTTGTGTAGACTAGGTTTTACTGCCTTGGCTACACAAGACTAAAAAAAATTCCAAAAAACACTTGACATCTTTCAACAAGTGCGTTACTATAAAAATGTGGACAGGAAAACCGCCGCCGGGACAAGAAGCCGGAAAGGGAAAACCCTAAGAGAGCTACGGCTCGACCCCTGGGAGCGGTGAAGCAAGCTGGTGTAGCCGTGAGAATAACAGGCAAGCATCTCCTTTACTTGGGCGTTCGCGCCATTGTCGTTAAGGAGATTACGGTTATGTACGAGTTAGAAATTTTTGATGCTGGGTTAAGCGCTTGCACAATGGACGTTGAGTCCTGCCCCGCTGTGGGTGATGTGATTGTCGATGAGTATGGAATTGAGATGAAGATTATTGCCATCATTACCATTGACAAAGAGTGCCAGATGGCACAGGTCGAGATTGAGTATTTGTAATTAATGGGTTAGCCCCTCCCTTAAGGGGCTGAAAGCTCCACAAATCAACGCTACAGAGGACATAAAAAATGGAATTCGCTACAGTATACGCAAACGTATACGCAAACCAGATCACAGCATTTGATGCCAAGATTTCCGCATCGGAACAGCACATTCAAGAATTAGAGGAACAGTTAAAGCGCGAGCGCGAACAGTTAGAGCAGCTTCAAAATCACCGCCAGTTAATCCTTTCTGCTCAGTCTGCTGCTCAGTCTGCATTAGAGCAAGCTGCCAAAGCCTTTAAGATGGCGGACACGGTTGACCCGTCTGGACAGATGGCAAATGACTTGCTGGATGCGATCGCATTAGAACGGGAAAATATTGCGCCTACTCCACAGTTGCCCCAATCTGGCGATGATGACACCGAAACTCAGCCAAAACCAGAGCCGAGTGACAATGGCAACGATCCTATTATCGATGTGGATGTTGAGGTAGAGGAATCGATTAGCGCTCGCGTAGAGCAGGTTAAAACCGCCAATGGCAACGGACACGTCAGCGTTGAGGACTTGAACGAATTAACAATCCAGAAGATTAAGCGGTTAGCTAGCTTTAAAAAGGTGTCCGCAAAGGGTAAGCGATGGGAGATTGCTAACCGCTTAGACGGACTCGTAACTAAGGAGGATTTAGCTACACTGAATTAAGAATTAAGAGAAAATCACCCAGCTTTAAGGCTGGGTGCGAATGGTTACTGAGCCGCAATTCTTCGTAGATTTGCGGCTTTTGCTCTTAATTGATTGGCTTTCCCTGAATTACCCTTTTCTTCAGCTTCATCAGCTTCAGCTTCAAGCGCTTCAGCAGCGGAAATCAAATCTTCTCTATCGCCCATAGATAATCTAAGTTTTTTGGTAGATGACACCTTACAGTAGTCCGTTGGCTCCAGTGGAAGCTTTAATCCGCCAAACAAGCGGCGAATGCTCCTGATATTTAAGGGTTTTTCTCCCTGGAGCGCTTTAGAAACCGTTGCTCTATCCAGACAAGCCTCTAGAGCAATTTGTTCCTGCGAGAGATTATTCTCTTGAGCGATAAGATTCTCCAGTTTTTCTAGACCTTTTGAAGATAAAACATAGCCACGCATTCCCTTAATTCCCTTGGAATAATCAACAAAATCATCAATTGCCAAAAATCAACATAATCTACTGACATTATGGCGCGATTCATTCATTCTGGAGGGATAGTCAATCATCAAAACAAAATGACAGAAATTGTTAACCCTGTAATCGGGACTAGCACACAAGAGGCGCTCGCAGTAGCACAGACCGTGTTTGCGGATACTCGAATTAATTGGAGTGTTGTGAACAGTAACGCGGCTGAAGTCACCATGGACTTAGTGGGCATTTCTGTTAGTTCGGGTCAC
>CAKZMA010000571.1 GCA_937127375.1 uncultured Coleofasciculus sp.
CATCCTCTGTCCTCCCCCCTCTTGTAGGGGGGAACGAGGGGGGTAGGGGGGAACGAGGGGGGTAGGGGGGAACGAGGGGGGTTCGGAGTTGGGGTTAGGGGATGAGGGGGAAAATGTCGAGAAGTAGATAGACACAGCTTAAAACCTTGCCAGCATTGGTTTTCTACCTTAAGTTGACACCAATTACAGACGTGCGCCCGATTCAGGGGTAGCATCCTTCATAAGTATGGCATCACCTTGCTCAGGGAAAATGTACCCTTGCTCCCCCAGCTTCCCCAGCTCCCAGACGTGCCATGGCACGTCTCTACATTGGCTTCCCCAGCTTCCCCAGCGCCCCCTCACCACAGCGCTTATTCAGCAACCCCTAACTAGGATTCGTTGCTAGTTTGAATCCCAGGGCTTTTTTCTTCATCGTCTGGAAAATATTGTAGAAACCATTGGCACGAGATGGGGTTAAGCTGACATTTAACCCGGTTTCTTGGATAAACTCTGGAGACACGTCCACAATGTCCTCTGGGGGGAGTCCATTTAACCCTTCAATCAGCAGCGCCACTAGCCCTTTGACTAACTGGGCATCTGAATCCCCTTGATACCATACCTTTCCATCTTCTAGGTTGGCAGTGATGTAAACCTGGGAGACGCAGCCTTGGACTTTATTTTCCGGTGTTTTGTCTGCTTCTGGCATATCCTGAAGCTTCTTGGCATACCAGAGAAGCTGTTCATACCGTTGTTTAGGATTCGTCCGTCGCTTAAATCGCTGCACAATTTTGGCGAGGGAATCGGGTAGAGGGGTTGAGGTTGATGACATACCCAGTATTCAAGACCGACTGTTCACATTTATCCTAACAAGACTTATGCAATTCTACTCATGCAACCCAGAAAACAGAAGTCAATCCTTAGTCAGGGCGGGCGCGAGTTACATCTGGGTGAGGTCAAAAACGATAGTAGTGAAAGTGAGCCCCTACACACTTGGTTAGGGCGGGTTTTGCACAAACGTTATCATCAATAGCGACAAGAGATTTCCTAAACCCGCCCCTACGCACTCAACACTGTTGGCTAATCGAGTTTCCGTTATTCTAGATCACTTAACCGCGAGTGGTATTCCAAAGCAAATTGTGGACAATCTCTACTGGCTGGATCAGATTCAACCGTCACAACGTTCCCTGGTGGGAGAGAAAGCCTTTGGCTTAAGTCAACTTGGGCAACAAGGGTATCCAGTTATTCGCGGCTTTGTGATTCCAGCGATCGCGTTTTGGCAAGTCATCGCTGATTTAAGTCAATCAGAACCGTTGTTAGCCGATTTACCGCAGTCCTCGTTGTACGTGAATGTTGATAATCCCCGTCAGTTGCAACAGGTTGCTCAACATATTCGCCAAGTGATTACCTCTGCCACTGTACCAGAAGGTTGGCGATCGCAGATTCTGGATGCAGCCCAAACCCTAGATGCTCCCGCCCTGATTTTACAGCCTTCTGTGTCATTTACTGAGGTGCGATCGCTCCTGCCGATGTCTACTCATCCGGTTAACCGCGAGGATTGGGCTGAGTCTATGCCGATTCCAGAACTTTTGGCATCTCATTATTGCCGCAAACAGCCGGATGCTCTGCTCCATACTTTAAAGCAGGTGTGGGCAGAATTGTTTCGAGCCAAAAGCTTATTTTACTGGCAACGGGTTGGCATGGGACTGGATCAGATTAACTTAGCGGTTCTGGTACAACCAATCTATGACACTTTAGCCTCTGGCGTTCTCCAGGCGAAATCTGATTTCTGTCAGATCCAAGCCACCTGGGGACTAGGGATAGCGATTACTCAGGGTAAAGTCTTACCGGATACCTATAAAATCGCGGTTCCCACCGATCAACTTTTGCTAAGTCAACCAGGAAACAAAACCCTCGCCTATCGGCTGAACCCGGAACCGACAGGAAATGCCGTGCAAGCTTATCCCCTCAGCCAGGGAGAACAGCAGCAGTCTGTTTTGGACGAGAACGCTTGGCAACAGATTATGGCGTTATCCAGAAAACTGCAAACCCAATTCAATCCCCCCTTTTCTTTTGACTGGACTCTTTGTAAAATTCCCAACACGACAGAACCTCAGCTATACGTGACTCAATTTCGCCCTCACTCTGCTTCTTCTGCTGAATCATTCCCATCCCAACCTCAGTCACGGCGAGGATTATCGGCGGCGCCTGGACAAGTAACAGCCGTGGCGCAAGTGATAGTTGGGGAGGAGCAAAATTGGCAGGCTATCCCCCCAGATCGAATTTTAGTGACTCACACGATTGCTCCCGATTGGCTACCTCTATTAAGACAAGCCGCAGGGGTGGTGACGGAACAGGGGGGAATGACGTCTCATGCGGCAATTGTGGCGAGGGAATTGGGGATTCCGGCGGTGGTTAATGTCCCTGGGATTACCCAATTGGTACAAACGGGGGAGGTACTGTTGGTGGATGGCGATCGCGGCGAAATTCAACGTTTAGCTAGGGATGCTAAAGAGCTTGGAGATGCCGTAGATGTCGCTATTGAGAAGCAGGAAACCCTTGCCGATGCCCCATCACCGAGGCAGTATAACCGATTTCCGATTGCGACTCAATTGTTAGTGAATCTCAGCCAACCCCAATCTCTGGAACGAATTCGGGATTTACCCATTGATGGGATTGGCTTATTGCGATCGGAATTGATGATTTTGGACGTATTGGATAATCAACCCCCCCAGGAATGGTTGCGACAGGGGCGGAAACAGGAGTTAATCACCCGCCTTGCTCAATTGATCATGCAGTTTGCGGCGGCGTTGATGCCACGACCTGTATTTTATCGTTCCCTGGATTGGGGTGAAGCGGAATTGATCCATGGGGATACGTCGAATGTTAACGGTTCAAGGTTATCGGTGGTGAATGCGATGTTGGGGCGGCGGGGGACTTATCGTTATTTACATGATCCGACGAGTTTTGATTTGGAACTGGCGGCGTTACATCAATTGTATGTTCAGGGGTATAGTAATGTTCAGTTAATGTTGCCATTTGTGCGGACGGTTGAAGAGTTTGTCTTTTGTCGCCGTCGGGTGGAACAAGCGGGATTAATGGATAATCCTCATTTTCAACTTTGGATTATGGCAGAAGTGCCATCGATACTGTTTTTACTGCCGGATTATGTTAAAGCGGGGGTGCAGGGAATCTCGATTGGTACGAATGATCTGACGCAATTGTTATTAGCTGCCGATCGCAATTTGGGGGAGTTAGGTTCAACGTTAGATGGACGCCATCCCGCCGTCATGGGAGCGATTAAGCAATTGATCGATATGGCAAAGGTGGCGGGGATTCCTTGTGCAATATGTGGTCAAGCCCCAGCCCAGTATCCGGAAGTCGTGGAATCCTTGGTGGAATGGGGGATTCAGTCTATTTCTGTGGATGTGAATGATGTGGAAGCGACTTATTATGCGATCGCTCGCGCAGAACAACGGTTACTTTTAGATGCTGCACGGCGCTCATTAGAAGCATAAGGATTCAACTGGATATGATATGAGATGGCTATTTTCCCGCTTAAATAATCAACAGGTTAGGCAACCTATTCCCTCGGTTCACCCAGGTTGGTTGTTAGCTTGGGGGAAATTTGGCGCTGAACCCCCCGATTGTACGTTCTTGATTCCCAACCAGTTAGCCGTCACTCAGATTCAACCCGCTTTTAGTCCCCAAGCAGAGTATGGGGTGGTGGGGGATATTTGGTTAAGTAATTCTGCCCGATTATTGCAACAGGTGGGAATTGAGCCTGGGGATTGGCGGGGAACCGATCAAGGGTTGGTGGCGCTGCTGTGGGAACGATGGGGAGAGGATTGTTTAGCCTATCTGGAAGGGGTATTTGGACTAGCGATTTGGCATCAACCGAGTCAGAGGTTGTGGTTGGTGCGCGATCGCGTCGGCGGTCGGACGTTATATTATACGACGATGGGTTCCTCTTGCTGGATTGCGCCTCGGTTGAGAACCCTGCGCCCCCACCATTCAGCCGACTTGGATTTAGTGGCGTTGCGGGATTATTTATGTTGTGCTTTTGTGCCTGGAGAACGCACGCTTTGGCAACAGGTGCGGGAATTGCGCCCGGGTACAGTGTTGCAATTACCTGATCGACAACCCAACTATTACTGGCAACCGCAAGAGCAAATTACCCATCCTCAGCAAAGTTTATCATGGCACGCTCAGCAGTTGCGATCGCGCCTCGATCAAGTGGTTCAAGACTACTTACCCACAAATGAATCAGTAGGGGTTTATTTATCAGGTGGATTAGATTCCAGTTGCATTACTGCACTCGCCGCTAAGTTTCATCAGTATCCCGTTCACACCTACTCGATTCATTTTGGCGCAGATTGTCCCAATGAATTAGACTTTTCCAATTTAGTTGCCCACCATTGCCAAACCCAGCACCACATCTTAGAAATTACCCCCGAACAAATGTGGGAACAATTACCGATAACCATGGCACAGTTAGATGATCCGATTGGTGATCCGTTAACGGTTCCCAATTATTTGTTAGCGCAACTGGCGAAGGAAGCGGTTACGCTTATCCTCAATGGCGAAGGGGGAGATCCTTGTTTTGGCGGACCGAAAAATCAGCCCATGTTACTCAAGCAGTTATATGGTTCTCCGGACAATAATCCTAATTTAGTGGCGGCTTATTTGAACTCCTTTAAAAAATGCGCTCCGGATTTGCCGAAGTTGTTGAAACCAGAAATATGGGACGCGGTTAAAACGGAGTCATCTGTCTTTGAGGCGGATTTGTTTTCCTCGGCACAGTATTTGAATCGGTTAATGGGACTGAATATTAAATTTAAAGGGGCGGATCATATTTTAACCAAGGTGAATAATCTGACTCGTTCGGCTGGATTAGAAGGGCGTTCTCCCTTGTTTGACCAGCGAATTGTGCAGATGGCAATGGAAATTCCGCCGGACTATAAACTGGCTGGGAATCAGGAGAAAGCTGTGCTAAAGCAAGCGGTTGCGGAACTCTTACCGACGGAAATTATTCAGCGTCCCAAAAGCGGGATGATGGTGCCAGTGCAGTTTTGGTTTCGCCATTATTGGCAACGACAAACCAAGGCGTTGTTGTTGTCGAAAAAATCGGCAATATCGCCTTATTTAAATCAGTCGTTGATTCGCGATTGGATTGAGTATCGTGGGGATACCTGGAGTCGGTATGGGGTTAAGCTTTGGTTACTTGTAAGTTTAGAATATTGGCTGAATTGATGTGTTTGGGTTGGGGGCAAATGGGTGACATCGAGATTGTATTTTTTTAACGCAGAGGACGCAGAGGAAAACGCAGAGGTACGCAGAGGGGGTTAAAGGTTGGGGAGGATTGAGAAGAGGGAGGCGATGAGATGATTGTTACGATTAGTCGAGACAGTTATAAAACGATTAAACGCCTGAATAAGCGGAAACGATAAAATCAGTAACTGTAGGTAACTTCACTATAATTTTTAACCAAAACTGTCGGATGCAAACAAATAAACATCACTACTACTACTCTCACTCTCAACATCTATAAATACTGAATCTCTCCCCCCGGTGCTAATTTGACTCCGGTTAATTCCTTGAGTCACTATCTGTAATAGCCGTTGCGGTGTAAATGATTCCAACTCGACAAAATTACCGGATTCTAACCATGCTAGTTCCTCAGCCGATAACTCTCGCCGTATCTCTACGCTTAATTGTCTCGCCTGTTCTGCTGATTCTGGGGAGGATTCAATAAAAAGATTGCGACTATTTAAGACATGACGGGGAAGTAATCCTAAATCATAAATGGTGACGGTATTCTCAGCAAACCAATGGTGACTTGTGCGTAGGTGATGAATCAGGGTGATACCATGAGGACTGGCATTATGTAGGGCGTAGACATTTAATTCGGGATTGCGTCTCAGCATGTCTAATACCGTTGAAAAAATGCTTTGAGGATACCCGGTAATACTTAGCACCGCACAGTTATTTTCAAAGTGAAAATTATTGGCAATCAGCAGTTGAGCAATTGTGGCACTATCACAGACGACAACTCGGTCAAAACTATAGGCGGTGATATCCGGATTAATGGATGTGGATAAACGTTCTTGATTCGGAGGAGGTAAAAGTTGCTCAACTGTACCATTAATTTGTTGCCAACGTTCTAACCAACTTTGGAATTTACTCAGTGTAATCGAAACGGTTTGGAAGAATGTGCTTTGGCGACGCAGCTGACGAATTCCTAAATAGAACGATAACATACCGACAATAATAGTTATCGCAAATTGGCAAAAAATCAGCCAGTTGCCTCCACTACCATCGACGGTAGAGAATAAAAGAGATAAAATTCCATAGAGAAGCAAAAATCCACCAATAATTTGTAAATATCTAGCATTGCGATTACGGACTCTTCTGGGCGTATTGGCAGAATTGCTGATTTGGTAACAGGCAAAAATTAAGAGCGGGATTCCGATGTAAGGAATAATAACAATCAGAATCCAGGCAAAGATTTGCAGAAAAACATTGTTGATCTTGCGTTTAATTCTCTTGTTGATAAGGTAGTATAATTGTTGAGGGGTAAAGTATAGACTCCCATTTACTGATAAATCTGAGATGGCTTTAGCAAAAAATGGATCAGTTATTTTGGTCTGACCCATAGTTGTGGGTTCAAAGACAAAGGAATGTCCACAGTTTTTACACCGTCCTTGATTGGCGGTGCGGTCTTTAAGATTATTATCAGTTTGACATTGAATACATTTCATAATTAGGCAATTTTTATTTTTGATTATTTCTGTAATTGTCAAAAAAAATCACTCACATACTCTCCATTCCCCTCCATTCCTCTGCGTACCTCTGCGTCAACCTCTGCGTCCCTCTGCGTTAAAAAAATATAATTTTGAGGTTTACTAAAGCGCACATTAGGTAAAGGGCGCACGTCAGTGCGCCCCTACGCACCTGGGAAATTAATCAAATACCTGATTATTTAATAAAATACTATAATCTTCCCGTTTTCTAATCAATCGGTGAGTCCCCTGTTCAACTAAAACCTCAGCCGGACGCGGACGGTGTAAGAAATGAGACGACATCGCATATCCGTAAGCACCGCTATCCAGAATTGCGATAACATCTCCAATCTTTAACGCCGGGAGTTGACAGTTGCGCCCCAAGTAATCCCGTGAATAGGTGGTATTTCCACACACATCGGTGGGATACGGTTCACCCTGGGTATCTGTAAAACTGACAATTTTTCGATAACCACCATGTACAGATGGAACAGATAAATTCGCCACGGTGGTATCAACGCCGACAATTTGTTTGCCATTTTGCCACTTAACAGAAACAACTTTTGCTAACAAGGACGCACATCCTGCGATCGCGGCTCGTCCAGGTTCTATAATTAAGTCTATAGGTCTGCCGATTGTCTGGAGTTTCTGAGTTATCACCTTGCCAAATCCTTGCCAATCAAAAGCGACGCCATTCCCCTGATAGGGATAACCAAATCCACCGCCAAAGTCTAAATAGTCCCAATCCGGTAATTGTTGACCAATCTCGCATAAGGAATCAATCACTTGGGTAAAGGCTTTGGTTGCATTGGTTCCGGTTCCGCGATAGAAATGGATACCCTTGAGGTTTAATCCCGCCGATTTGGTAATTTTCAGCGCATCGGGGAATTCTTCGGGTTGAACTCCAATGCGGCTATCCCCGGTTAATTCGGGTACATTTAACCGTAATCCTAAGTTTAATCGGGGTAATTTGGGGGTTAAGGCGTGATAGACTTGACAGCATAAATCTAATTGGGAGACACTATCTAAATTTAAGGTAGTAATTCCCCAATGGAGAACCTGCTGCATTTCTGAATAATTTAAATTACTGCCACTATAAACAATGTTATCCGGGGTGAATCCCGCCTTTAAACCTAAATAGATATCTCCGGGTGTATTGGCGTGAAGTCCCCACCCCTCTTGCTGGAAGATTTGCAGCAAAGCGACATTACCATTAGTCACGCTGGCAAACTGGAACCGAGTGCGCGGATAGGGGACAGCATGAGTAATATAACCAATTGTATCCCGTATGCGATCGCCCTGATAAACATAGAGGGGTGAACCGTAGATATTCAGTAATTCTTGGTCATTTGTCATCGGTTCTGCTCCTATCTTGCACCACTTTCAACAAGTCAAATTGTAGAGTGCGTTAGCGCATAAAACAGTAGAATAGATGCTCCCGTGGGTTAATTAACTCTGGGAAAGACCCCTCCCTAGCCCTCCCCTGCGAGGGGAGGGAAGCGGAATATATTTGTTATGTGGAAGGGCTTTCCAGCTCCTGCTTTTTCCAACTGCTCCTTTTTCCAACTGCTCCTTTTTCCAACT
>CAKZMA010000572.1 GCA_937127375.1 uncultured Coleofasciculus sp.
TAGCCGTTTGGTGTAGTATGAGCCTCATGCCGTCGTTGTTCAAGACGCGATCGCACAATTTGAATGTTGATCAGCTATTCAGCAAGGATTGATAGCGTACTATCCAACGGTTTAAAGTATGAACAGGGAGTCTTACTCTTGCTCAAAAAGAACATCTGGAATAACCAAACTATAGGGAAGTTGAACAAAAGCATCTAATAAGGTGGCTTTTCGCAGATCAATCAAACAAGACGTATCGCTAATGAGGATTCGCATCTGCTCATTTTGGTCCCTTAAGTCCAGCTTCTACTCGTTCAACCGAGCCGCGCAAGAGTTCTGCTGCTTTGGAGAGTGAAATCAAACCTTCAGCTAAGGCACGATAGCATAACCGCTCAAAGCGTCGAGGTTGTTCGTACTCACCTCTGTTCTCTTCTGGTTCCAATTCCTCTGGCTCATGAGTACGCCAGTTTATAGCAACAGATTGAAACATATAAGTAAGTACAGAGTTAGAGATAACGCCAATGTCTCGCAGACGAACCAGTAATGCTGCACCACTAACTCGATACATTTGTTTGAGAGAAATCAATTCTCGATACCCAAGTGAGTGGCGATGTTTGCCAACCTCCTTTTCTAAGTGAGTGCAAGGGATAAGAAAGGCTCCGGCAAATCGATTCGCTATCTTTTCTGCCTCTTTTTCAGATACATACTGAGGATCGATCAACCGATGACATAGCTCATGAGCCAGAGTCAGCCTTCGGCGTTCTAATGAACATTTTTTGTTCACGACAATCACGGGTAAATTAGATACGTTGCTGGTTCTTTTCACCAGACAAGTAAAACCTGACACCCTCTCTGGAAGGTCAACAATTAAAACCTTTAAACCCTTTTCTTCAAGAAGCTCAGTCATATTAGGAATGGGGTCAAAACCAAGTTTCCAACAATTCCGTACCCGATTCGCTAGGTCTTCCGATTCCTCAATAGAATGAATAGGTTCCAATTGCTTAAACGGCTTTTCCCAGTTAGTGGCGTCTAGTTCAAGGATCTGTTCAAGTTGAAGGTATCGCTCTACCCATTCGATGACTTCGGTTTCGACACGCGCACGATCTTTTGCCGTCGTGTTGGCTTTAGTACGAAAGTCAACGGAGGTTAACTCAATCCCTTGGGTATCCATTAGGTAAGCGATAGTAACCCCTAACGCTTTGCTAAGAGCGATCAAAACATCAGAACTCGGGGTCATTTCACCGCGCTCATATTTGCCGATCGCCTGGGCGGACACTTTACCACCCAAGACTTCGGCTAAATCGCGCAGGGAGTAGCCCGCCTTTTTTCGAGCGAGTTTAATATGAGTGCCAATCATAGGGTAATTGGTTTACATTTTTTTCTTGTTATATGTATTGTAAACTAAAACCGTGGGGGAATAATCCCACAGGAGACATATCTGGCTTTTCTACTGGCGTAAGGTCAAAAGTAGGTGTATTTAATCATACTCTAAGCTCCAGAAGTGTTGGTTTCATCACTACATACTGCGCTACATTTCCTTTCATCACCAGCAACATCCTCAAGAAATGGGACTGGAAATTGAAGACCATATTTGATGACTGAAGCGATCGCTCCCTCTCCCCTACCCCAAAGAGCGATCGCGGACAACTACATAAATAGCTGATACAGCCACTTCCGCCTGTTATCACAACTATTTTTCTCCCAAAATAGGGAAGCTTTAGGGAAGTCGCAACTTGCGATCACTGGAACTCAGGGCGAACGATGGGACTCGAACCCACGAATGGTGGAACCACAATCCACTGCCTTAACCCCTTGGCTACGCTCGCCATACAGTTTTTTAGTATAGCATCAAGTCGGTGAGTTGCACCAGTATTTCTTGGCAATTTACCGGAACTCATACGTTAGAGGCGAAAGTCATAACCCATGGAGGCTTAACGGAGTGACATGAAATCGTTAAAAATTATTACAGCCTTGAGTGGAACCGCGCTAGTTGTGCTAGGAGTGGGACTGGCGTGGATGAATCCGGGTAAGGAGGCTTATGAGGAGTACGCCGTCGAGAAACTCAGCACCTACCTCAAAGATGAAGTTTGCACTCAAACCCCCAAGCAACTAGAGTTTCTCAATCCTGATCCAGAATTCCTCAAGCGTCAATGCCAATCCCTGGTAGATACGGGACGCCCCCAAATCCAGCAAATTATTGAGCAGCAGACTGAACGACAAAACTGGGTAATTTTCAGCATTTACCGTACCGATATTAATATCAGCCCCCTATTGCCCGCTTATCATTTTGAAACGGTGGGAGTTTTGCAACAATTTCTGACCTATCAGGCGCAACAGCAGTAGGGGTTTGGTTTCCAAACCCTGTTTGGTTTCCAAACCCTGTTTGGTTTCCAAACCCTGTTTGGTTTCCAAACCCTGTTTGGTTTCCAAACCCCGTTTGGTTTCCAAACCCCCCCGATCCCCAAACCCCTT
>CAKZMA010000573.1 GCA_937127375.1 uncultured Coleofasciculus sp.
CGCTATCAAGATTTGTAATATCTGGCTACAAGTTATGGTGCGAGCTGTATTGTAGAGTTTGGCAAAAACCTCCTTCTTACCATTAGGAAATTTAGTGTTTGGAAAGTCAAATCTAAATTAGCTCCTTCAGAAGAACTTGACCCCACAAGAGAACTTGAGATACATATAGAGTAGGAATCGATATCGTATTCATGTGTTATTAATCCATTCAGGGATAACTAACAAGAATTTACTATGGGTCAAGGCGGATACTGCGATCGCGTCTCTACTACAAGCTTACATTGATCACGTATCACAGTAAATCAGCTACGATCAATAGAATAGTGTTTGTGCGATCGCAGATGCCCTCAGTACGCACGGCATTAAATACGCGACTATTATACTCGCCTACTTTATCGTCTAAATCTTGACAATCCCGAACCTGTGATAAATAATTATATCCTGATTTGAATTTCTATAGGTTATTATATGCAGCTTGGTCCTGGTTTTTGGGCAACATTCTATTATTATTTTACAGGGATGACCCTGGTTGTGGCTGTCTTAGCCTCGCAAGTGCTAGGTCTAAGTTTAACTCAACCCCTTCCGTATCGTTATGGTATTACGCTCGGTTTTGTCGCTGGATTAGTGGGGGCTTACTTCAATCGCAGCGTGACTTTTTCTCTAGAGTTTAAAAACAAAAAAGTCTTTACTAAAACCCTAAATAAAACCTTATCCGATATGGGGTTTGAACCCAAGTCAGAAATCGATAGTTTTGTCGTGTATCAACGTCCGGCTTTGCGTAACCTTTTTTCAGGTAAAGTGTTTGTGCAAATTGATAGTGGCATAGCGACAATTATTAGCCGTGCCAGTATAATTAGACGATTGCGTCAGAAAATTGAACCTTAGAAAGAAGAATTACTGAAATAAATAAATCTGAGTGGGGTATTAAGTAGGTTGGTGGAAATAAACTCAACCTTATGAAGTTATGTGAACAAGCCTCAAACCCTTACAAATGACGAATGATCAATGACGATCAGCTTGCTTTTGACCTAACGATTGCACTTGGCAAAATCCGCTAAAATCAATAAAGATTGCATCAGCCCTAAACTTAACCCTAACCATGTATGAACTTGAACCAGTATACAAGCGCTTTCCTCAAGTGCCAATAGAGCGACGGTTCTATGCCTTCCTGATTGATTTTGTCGCCGTTTGGCTGGTTAGTTCGATGGCGGGTGGAAATCCTTTTTTGCGAGTGTTAGTGTTTTTGGCACTGTGGTTAGGAATGCGGGTCGTATTGGTATCGAGCAATCAGGGTCAGAGTTTAGGACGCTGGGCATTGGATATGAAAGTGCTGGATGCCAAATACGGCAAACTTCCAGGGCTATTGACACTAAGCAAACGAGAAGGCATTCTGGGTGTCTGTGCGCTCTTAGCCATGTTTGGCTTCAACGTTTTGGCGAATGGCATCTCCATGCTACTCTCCATGCTGCTGTTAATTGCACCATTAGGGGTAGATTGTGGCATCGCTTTATCGGAACCGGAAAAACAGCAAGCGTTTCACGATCGCATTGCCCAAACCCTGGTGATTCCAACCCGTCGTGGGTTCTCTCTGGATCTGCGTCTAAAGCGATGGGTTGCCCAAATCAGGCGTCGTATGCAAAAATAAGAGATTGTGTTTAAATTTACTCACGCCCTCATTTAATTTACTAGACGTAAGACTATGGCAAGTAAGAAAGGTGTTCGACTGGTTATAACCTTAGAATGTACAGAGTGTCGCACGAACGCAGACAAGCGCACAAATGGTGTATCTCGCTACACCACTATGAAAAACCGCCGCAATACCACAGGGCGGCTAGAACTGAAAAAGTTCTGCACTCATTGCAATAAGCATACGGTGCATAAAGAAATTAAATAGCCATGTAACAATGGCAATGCATCCTAAACTGAAATTGATGACCACAAACCCCTAAGAAC
Organism: uncultured Coleofasciculus sp.; assembly: GCA_937127375.1. Lineage (GTDB taxonomy): Bacteria > Cyanobacteriota > Cyanobacteriia > Cyanobacteriales > Coleofasciculaceae > Coleofasciculus. The sequence goes on from CAKZMA010000573.1 coordinate 1,954, forward strand.
TGCCCATGACCTACTTTCGCAAACGTCTTTCTCCAATCAAGCCGGGAGAACCCATTGACTACAAGGATGTGGAATTACTCCGCAAATTCATTACCGAACGCGGTAAAATTCTGCCACGTCGGATTACAGGTCTAACGTCTCAACAACAACGGGCATTGACCCGCTCGATTAAACGGGCTCGCCTTTTAGCACTATTGCCTTTCGTCAACAAAGAGGGATGATGCAGCTCAACACAAGCTCAGGGTGAGGAGTGGTGAGATAATCGATCTCTGACTAAGCGGTGGTGTCAAATGATTGAATCCTTTGATACCCCGTCTAATGATTTTGGTATCATCCCATCACCCGTTAGACTAGATTTAGAGTGTGATAACTCTGGCGAGGAACACCACATCCAATTTGGATGCCATGCCACTTTATAGGGGCATTACTGGCGATTTATCCCACGCTGAATAGAAAATTGCAGCGTGGGGAACCTATCGCCGGATTAGTGAAAAACTAAAGATAAACGACCGGGATTAGCAAAGCTGGTGGAAAAAGGAACACTTATCGAATTTCGTGTGCAAGGCGATCGTCATCTAGCGATTGTAGACCGTCCAGATGGCAAAACCCGCTGGACAGTTATCGACGAACAGGGTCAATCTCACACGCTTCATCCCCGGCAAGTTACTTACGAAGTCCAGGATGGTACATTTGACGTCTCAGAAATTCCCGACTTTCTCAGCCAAGTCGAACCATATCTAGATCCATCCAGCCTAGAAGTGGCATGGGAATTGCTGGTGGAAGAGGGAAAAGCGGTAACCTGTGCGGAAATGGCACAGCTTTTGTTTTCTGACCAAAGCCCACCCCTATGTTATGCGGCTCACTGCTTGCTATCGGACGACAAACTCTACTTTAAACAAAAAGCCGATAGCTATGAACCGCGTCCAGCTACGAAAGTGGCTGAAATTAAACATCAGCAACTCGCCGCAGAATCGAAGCAGCGAGAGCAAGAAGAATTTTTAACCCGCACCCAGCAGAAACTCAACGGTGAAGCGGTAGAGTGGCAAGAGAGCGATCGCACTCGCTTTGATCTCCTGGAACGGTTTGTCCTTTATCCGGAAAATGCATCTCGTGCAGCCCAAGATATACTCGCTACCTTGGATCGCCCCCAGACTCCCCAAGCGGCATTCGATCTGTTGGTAGACTTAGGGATTTGGAGTCCTACCGAGAATCTGTTTTTGCGGCGATCATCTTACCCTGTTCACTTTCGTCGTGAGGTTATTGACTTGGTTCAACAATACCTGGATTCTCCGCCTCCCGACCCGGATCAAGACCGCTTAGACTTGACTCATTTAAAGGTATATACCGTTGATGATGAGAGTACCTCAGAAATCGACGATGGGTTGAGTTTAGAACAACTCGACGATGGTAGAGAGCGTCTGTGGATTCATATTGCTGATCCAACCCGCTTAGTCAGACCTGACGATGAACTGGATCGAGAAGCCCGACGGCGCAGTACAACACTCTATTTGCCGACGGGGATGATTTCCATGTTTCCTGCTGAACTGGCAACGGGTCCGATGAGTTTGGTGGAGGGTCAAGTTTGCCCAACACTAAGTTTCGGGGTAATCCTCGATGAAGATGGCAGTGTTCAAGAGTACAAGATTCACCCTAGTCTGATTAAACCCACCTATCGCCTCACCTACGAAGATGTAGATGAAATGTTGGAACTGGGGGTGAAGGCAGAACCGGAAATAGCCGCGATCGCGAAATGGGCAAAGCGTCGTCAAGAATGGCGGTCAAGTCAGGGTGCGATTAGCATCCACATGCCAGAGGCGGTGATTAAAGTCCGTGATCAGGATGAAATCATCATTCAGGTTTTAGAGGATTCCCAAGCGCGGCTAATGGTCGCAGAAATGATGATTCTAGCTGGGGAAGTCGCTGGACGTTACGGTCAAAGCCATCAAATTCCTCTCCCCTTTCGTGGACAACCTCAGCCGGAACTGCCCTCTGATGAAGAGCTGCTGGTATTGCCACCTGGTCCAGTGCGCTTCTGTGCCATGCGGCGCTGTATGCCTCGCAGTGAAATGAGTATTACTCCCCTGCGTCATGCGGGTTTGGGTTTGGAAACTTATACCCAAGTCACTTCTCCTATCCGTCGTTATACGGATTTGCTGAATCATTTTCAGCTAAAAGCTCACTTGCGCGGTGATCCCTTACCTTTTTCAGCGGAATACCTGCAAGAAACCATGCAGGGCGTGACTACAGCCGCATCAGAAGCCGCAATGGTGGAACGCCAAACCAATCGCTATTGGGGATTGGAATATTTACGGCGTCACCCGGATCAAGTGTGGCAAGCGCTAATGCTGCGTTGGCTGCGCGAACACGATAACTTGGGCTTGATTCTGTTAGAAGATTTAGGGTTAGAGTTGGTGATGCGGTTTAAGCGATCCGTTAGACTAGGCGATCGCTTAGATGTTCAAGTGACTCATGCCGATCCACGTCAAGATGTGATTCAGTTTCGAGAACTGATGGATCAGGCGGTTGAACCTGCTGCTACCTAGAAGTTAGGGAGTTATCAGTTATCAGTGAGCAGTTATCAGTTATCAGTTATCAGTAGCATCGGGAGATGATGGATATGGGAAAGTTTCGGTGAAATGTCTGTTGTAGGGGCGGGTTTTACCATTAACGGGAAGCTTTTTACCCAGATATCTTTAAACCCGCCCCTCTAGAGTGCAAGTCATCTTCAACCAAGGACAAATGACAAATGACAAATGACGAATGACCAATGACGACTGGCTAGAAATTGGTAGAATTGTAGCTCCTCAAGGATTAAAAGGAGAACTGCGCGTCTATCCCAATTCAGATTTTCCCGAACGCTTCGAGAAATCGGGACAACGTTGGTTAAAACAATCCGGTGATAGCCAACCGCAACCTGTGGAATTATTAGGAGGGCGTTACGTTCCTGGTAAAGAGATCTATGTCGTAAAACTTGCTGGGGTAGAAAACCGGGAACAAGCCGAAGCCTTAAGGGATGCAACGCTATTGGTTCCAGAGAGCGATCGCCCGGAATTGGGGGAGAATGAATATCATGTCCTAGATGTGCTAGATTTAGAGGTTTTCAACCAGTTAACTGGAGAAGCTGTCGGTATCGTGGTAAATGTGATTCCGGCGGGGAATATGCTTTTAGAAGTCAAACTCCACCAGCAACCTGAACCAACCCCAGCTAAACCGGAAGCGCCCCTCCCGAACAGAATTAGTAAGCAACGGAAAGCTAGGAAAAAACCATCCAAGCCAGTAACGGTTTTGATTCCTTTTGTTGATGAAATTGTCCCAGTAGTAGACCTTGAAAATGGTCGGATTGAGATTACACCGCCTCAGGGTTTGCTATGATTTTTTTTACTGAAATATTTCTTTGAATCGCAGTAGACACATCGATAAAGTCAGCCTAGAACTAAAGTTCTCCTCTTAAAGCTTAAACCCGTTAAAACGGGTTCCTATCGGTTCGGCATACCTTCTCGCCTACCAGATGACCCATGTTCAAGTTCCAGGACAGCCAGGAATCGGAATACCCAAGCCAGGTAATTCTAGCACACCTTCAGACCGAGGATTGCCATACACTACCCATAAGATTAAACCTACATTCCGCAGATCCTGACTGAGAGCATTAGGAAGGAATAAAAAATTCACTCCG
>CAKZMA010000574.1 GCA_937127375.1 uncultured Coleofasciculus sp.
ACCGTGATTTTATCCAACTTAAGGGGTTAGTTGAATCAGTATCCGTAGATCTACTGATAAAACAGGTTTTACTAGAGAAATTTAAAGACTATGAATCCACAAAACACAGATAACTCAACTGTATTTGATACCCTTTGGGCGATAGTGGGGGAACTGCATCAGAAATTAGGCGATCGCTTCGAGTTGTATCTAGAACCCGCCAGCCAATTGCTGCAACAGTTTAGCAGTCCTGATGGCAGAGTACAAGGTTCATATTTTTAATAAGTTTGAGCTGCTTATCCTATGATTTTGACAGCAAAAAAAGCCAGACTTTAATTTTTAACAAGTTTGGCTTTTGGGGGGACTTAAATTCTTGAAACAAATTTCAGGGTTTTAATTATTCTCCTTGGGTTGTGCGGGAGCAACGGCAGCTTGAACATTGACAGACTGAACCCCTTTAATTTCTTTTGCCAAAGGTTCAATTTTCTCAAATTGTTCTTGAGTGGGAACCGTTCCCGATACCATTACAACACCGTCCTCTGCTTCAATCACTAAGGCACCGGCGGGAAGATTCGCTTCGAGTTTACTGCGAACTTCGCTCTCTAGGTCATCATCACTTCTACCTTCAGCCGCACCGTCATTTAAGGCATTATTGCGCTGCTCCCGGGCGCGAATGTCAGAATTAAGCTGGTTTTGGCGGACTTGACTTTGAGCGTCTTTCTGGCTATCTTGAGCCTCGTCAGCGTCTGGAATTTCTGCGGGGTCTGTAATTGTATTTGGAGCATCTGCACTGGTTTTAGCACCGTCGGCGCAGGCTACGGCACCAAAGAGCATGACACTAGCCAAGAGAATTGGAGTGAATTTTTTCATGGTTTTTCCTAAAGGTGAAAACAGGAGATAAGGATTTTAATCCTTAATTTTTGGCACGGTTAAGAAATTCCTTACTGACACCAGTAAGGTAATTTTTACGAGATTTGAGTATTGCAGATTAGGTCAATTATCGAAATAATCGGCATTAGAACACCAATGCAGATAATTTCAGGAACCGGGTTTCTTGATTAAGGAATAAAAAACTATCATCCTTTAAACATTGAGAAACCCGATTGATTAACCTGCTAACCTCAGAGTTGTCTGCCTTCTGCTTGTATTAGAAGGTTTAATGGCGACGGTCAACAATCACGACTTCAGGAGCATCACTGATCCGGTTGGTGCCAGGAGGTTGCTTAACCTGACCCGTAGTCGAATTATAAATTCCCCAATCCTGCATTCCATGACCACGCAAAATGGTTTCAGCCTGATGGATTTGGGCTTGGGTTCCTTCTACCATGACCAGAAATGCACCTCGGTTGAATCGGTCATGGAATAAGGAATGACGTTGTCCGAGAAAGCCGAAAGCACTATCAAAGCGATCGCGAATGGTAAGATTAGGTATCAAGTTGTGGCGCTGATAGTCCCGCGCAATCACAGATACTTGATTCATCGGAAAATCGGCATCATATAATTCCTGGATTGCTGTATCCATATTAGGGCGATGGGAGAATGTACCAACCGCCCGATGATGGTGTCCTAACGAGTGGGAAGTATTAGCCATGGAATTACTCCGACGAGAGTGATCAGTGTTGTCATCCGGTGCATCAAAACTCTCCCATTCCCGAACACCATGACGATTCAAGATGGCTTCGGCGCCACGGATTTGGGTGTTTGTACCCTCTAAAATGATCAGGAATTCACCCTGCTTGAATTGGTCATGAAAGAAGTGATGACGATCATTGAGAAAACCCAATGATGTCTTATCGAAGCGATCGCGAACCTTCAAACCCGGTATCCAGTTATGGCGATCCTGATCACGGGAAATTATGGAAATTTGACTGAGAGGAAAACCCGCCTGGTTTAATTCGCGAATGGCAGCCTCGGTATGGTGATAGTGGGGAAATACACCAATGGCACGAGAGTGATGGTGATCGAAGTGAGAATCAGAAGTCTTGGCGGTGACAAGGTGGTTCCCAGAGGGCGCCACTTTCGGCGCATCGAAAATATCCCACTCTTGAATCCCGTGATGGTGCAAAATGCGTTCAGCACGACGGATTTCTGCTTCGGTGCCTTCTACGATGACTAAATAGTCTCCGCGAGAGACTCGCTCACTGTACACTCTGGCTCGGTGTTCCGGAATGCCTAACCCAATGAGTGCACCAACTAAACCACCTGCGGCTGCTCCGATAGCCCCCCCGGCTAAGGTGGTTGCGATCGCGGTTGCGGTTGCACCAGCTAGTAAAATCGGTCCGACGCCGGGAATGGCTAAGGTACCTAAACCGACTAACAAGCCTGTCAAACCTCCTAATGCACCTCCGGTGACAGCGCCTGTTGTCACACCTTCGTCGGCTTTGTTACCGACGTTCTTATCTCCATTCGTTCCAGCTATCGGATCAATTCGATTAGAATCCTGTGTGATCACAGAAATTTTATCCATCGGGTAGTGAGAATTTCTTAGGTCTCTCAGTGCCGATTCAGCGTCTCGGCGGTTGGGAAAAGTACCTATCGCTCGTTTATGGTGGCTTAAAGTCATTTATTTTTCTCCCAGCAGGAAAGTTTTTTCGCCGTTTTCTGGTCTATTCTTCCTATTTAATCTCTGATTTATAGCGACTTACTCTACCGGAGTGAATAACTTTTTTTTATGTATAATGATAGATGTTTTTTGTTATCAAAAAAACTTTAATGGAATACCTTTCCTTAAGGAGTATTTCTTTTTATCTAAGTACAATTACTCAAAACATAGCATTTTCTTATCCGAAAAGCAACGTGATGAGCTTCCCAGAATTGTGTCTGGGCTTCGTTGAGCTGTCCGCGTCAGGGTGTTTTTGGCAATAAAACGAGTTAGTTTATTTGAATAATACTTAATTAAAAGCTGAATAATTAAATCCTTCAGCTTATTTCTGGGGATAGAGGTTTAATTGGGACAAACAAGGATAAAGTAATAAACATCAAAAAGAATTTGATTTTAGGAAAACCATGAATATCTTGGCTTGGATTGTTTTGGGTGTACTGGCTGGTGCAATTGCTAAGGCAATTTACCCCGGTCATCAAGGTGGCAACATTATTTCCACTCTATTACTGGGAATAGTCGGTGCTTTTTTGGGTGGAACCTTGGCAACACTTCTAACGACGGGGGAATTAGCCATGACAGCAACAACCTTAAGTATTCCCGGTGTTGTCGTGGCTATTTTGGGGGCGATTATTGCCATCTTTATTTGGCAAAGATTTGTTCAACGGGGTGTTTATTAAGTCAGGGAAGAATGTTCCAGACATATCAGGATGCGTCTGAGAACAGGGGAGAGAATCAACCCAATTTTTGTGATTCTTGCAGGACTTACGCTGTATTGTTTGTCGGGGTAGGATATCTCCTACCCCAACTCTATGGCGTGTCGGTGCGTCAGTCTAAGATATAGCGCTACGAGGATACGTTAGGACATCAGTTGGACGTGAGGCTTTTGACGGAAAACAGCTCAAGTCTGTCAAAATACTATAACTATTCCCGATCACTCATACTCATGTCCGCATCTAGCCATAAGAATCACTCTGCCCCGAATTACACCCAACAGTTACAATACCTCATGCAGCAGGTGGATGTGTCCAGTTTTCGCCAACTGAGTCGCGTCAGTGGTGTGTCTGAACGACAACTGAAACGTCTGCGACAAGGACAGGTATCGC